>NZ_JACARP010000062.1:0-34962 GCF_013386595.1 Brevundimonas sp. P7753
ACGCCGGGGCGGCGCCCCGGAAAGGCGGGGAGGAAGGGCGAGGCGGGGCGCCGGTACGGCGGGGATAGGCTCCGCCGGCCGGCGGGAGAAGATCCATGTCCCGTCACGCCCGGACCCGTATCCACCGCCTCGAGGCTCGATCCGACGTCGCCCAGGCGCAGTCCACGCCACCGACGACCTCGGTTCTGACGCGCAGCCAGCGCACCGTCCATCTCGCCGATCTCGACATCGCGCCCGAGAACCTTCGCTATGGCGAGGCCGCCGACGACGAGATTCCGCAACTCGCCGACACCATCGCCGCCGCCGGCCTGCTGCAGTTTCCGACCGTCCGACCCGGACGCCGTCGCGAGGCGGCCTTCATGGTGCTGGACGGCCGCCGCCGGCTGCTGGCTCTGCGTCTGCTGCGCGACGCCGGCGTCTTGGGCGACGATCATCCGGTCGAGGTCTTCGTCGAGACCGACCGGGCGCGCCAGGCGGCGGCGACCGTCCTGACCAATACGGCCGTGCCGGTCCATGTCGCCGACGTCGTGGTCGCCATCGGCCGGATGCTCAAGTCCCGGCTCACGGTCGTCGCGATCGCCCGGGCGCTTGGATACGGCGAAGTGGAAATCCGGCGGCTGGCGGCGCTCTCGGCCCTTCCGGCCGTCGCGCTCGAGGCGCTGAAGACCGGTCGGCTCACCCTACGCCAGGCCAGACTCCTGGCCCGGCTCAAGGACGCGGACGAACAGGCCGAACTGGCCCAGGGCGCGCTCGACGGCCATGGCCTGCCCGAATGGCGCATCACGGAGCGTCTCGACGCCGGGCGGACCACGACGCGCGACCCACGTTGCGGCCTGGTGACGCCCGCCCTCTATGCGGCTGCGGGCGGCCGGACCGAGACCGACCTGTTCGGGGAGCGGCCGCCGGTCCTGCTCGATCCCGACCGGCTGACGCAGGCCTGGATGAAACGGACGGGAGAGGTCGCAGCCCTTCTGGAGAGCGAAGGCCTGACGGTCCATCTCAGCGCGGGTCCGTCCCCGGACCTGGCCGAAGATCTGGAGCGACTTGGCTACGCCTACGGCGGCGCGCTTTCGGAGGCTTCGGCGACCCTCTACCGCGAGGCCCGTGAGCGCGCCCAGGCGGCCGCCGACGTCCTGGAGACGGAAGGGGTCGGGGACGATGTCGTCGCTAGGCTGGAGCCCCTGATCCGCGCACGCATCGCCCAGGACCAGGCGGGATCGGGCGAGCGTGTCGCGACCGTCGTGGTGCTGCGGCCGTCGCTTCGGATCGGGGTGGAGGTCGAATGCTACGGACCAGCCGAGGCGGAGCCCGACGACGACGCCGGCTTCGAGGCCGACGATGAGGCGGCGCCGGAGATCTGGAGGCGGTCGCAGCCCGCCTATGCGCCGCCACGCGCCGAAGCGCCGGAGCCGGAGACCGAAGGGGTGACCCACGCTCTCCATGCGGTGCGCACCGACGTCGCGACGCGGGGGCTGATCCGCGCCCTGGCCGACGCGCCCGATGTCGCCCTGACCGCCCTGACGGCGCGTCTCTTTAGCGTCCTGGCGGTCCGCCCCTCGATAGGCCGTTCTGAATCCGCCCTGACCGTGACCGCCTCTGTCTTCAGCCCGACCGGCGGCCGGGTGATCGAGGCCCTGGATGGGGCGGTGCGCGAGCGTCTGGACGATCGACGTCGCGCCTGGGAGGCGTCCGGCCAGACCCTGGTCGCATGGGTGCACGGCCTGGCGGCCGATGACCGGCTCGGCCTGCTCGCCGAACTGACGGCCCTCAGTCTGGATCTGCGTGAAGAGAGGACGACCCTGGTCCGGGGATCGGCCCGGGCCGAGGCCGCCGAACTGGCCGCCCTGTGCGAGGCGGATGTCACGCGCGTGTGGACGCCGGACGCGCCCTTCCTTCAGTCGCACTCCAAAGACCAGTTGCTGGGCATGCTCGCGGCCATGGGCGCGTCGTCGGAGGAGGTCGGGCGGCTGAAGAAGACCGAACTGGTCGCCTGGACGGCCGATCAGGCGGCCGAACGGAACTGGGCTCCGGCCTGCCTGTCCTGGACGGCGCCGCCGGAAGACGACGCCGCGACCGAGGGCGCCGAACCGTCGGGTGAGGCGGACGGGCCGAAGGCCGAGCCTGGGTCGGAAGGGGGCGAGGCGACGGCCTGCGACGAGGCCTGCGACGGGGCCGACGTCGAGATCGGGGACGATACCGGGGGCGAGACGGGGAACGAACCCGGGCGCGATGACGATCCGGATCACGGCGGCCTCGATGGAGTTGGAGTCTTCGTGGTGACGCCGGCCGGCGAAGCCGTCCTGCGGAACCAGGCCGTCTGACGGTCGAGGGCCGGTTCCGTCGCGCGGCGCGCGGCGGGATCGGTCCGGGGGAGGGCGAAGGAAGGGAGGATCAGGGGCGAGGCGGAACAGGGAGAACGGCTCCCTGGACGCTTCGGATCAACAGGAGACTGAAGATGCAGACCATGGTGTTCAACGGCCGGCTGGCGGCCGACCCCCAGATCAGTCCGGACTTCGCCAAGGCGGTGTTCCGGCTGCTCGAGAAGCGCGGCGTGGACCTTGCGGGCAAGGACCGTATCGTCGGCGTCAACTGCGTCAGCTGGTCGAAGGGGCTGAACGAGAAGGTCATCGCCCGGGGGCTCGCCCAGGGCTGCGAAGCCCTCGTCGTCGGCGCCTTCATCGACACCGCCTATACGGCCCGCGACGGCACGGAACGCGCCGCCAAGGAACTGGTGGTGAACCGGCTGACGGTCCTCGACTGGGCCGAGGATCGCCAGGCCGCCGTTCCCGAACAGGCGGCCGCCTGATCCCTCATCATTCATTTCAAGGAGACTGACCATGCAGACCCTGACGCTTGAAGGCTATCTCACCGCCGCTCCTTCCATCCTCGCGGCGAAGGATTCCGGCAGGAAGCGCGCGAGCTTTCGCGTGCTGGAGACGACGCGGTTTCGTCGTTCGGACGGCACGCCGGGCGAGCGCACGACCGGCTTCAACTGCATCTGCTTCAACGAGGCGACGACCGAGAACTATATTGCGCCCTTCGCCCGGAAAGGCAGCCGGGTGGTGATCCAGGGCCATGTCGAAAATGACAGCTGGACCGGCAAGGACGGCGTCGAACACTACGACCTCCGCCTGGTCGTGGACGACATCCGGTTGAAGAACCGTCGCGAAAGCGCCACCGACGGAGACCAGTCCGCCGACGGCGGCATTCAGAAGGCCGGGGCCGCTCACGATCTGAACGACGACATCCCGTTCTGATCCAGATCCGGCCCTTTCAGGCTGACGTCCTGGCCCGGCGCCTCTGCGCCGGGCCATTGTCGTGTCGGCCAGGGAGGACGAAGGAAGGGAGGACGGAGGAAGGGCGGTCTGGGGCGAGCCGATCGGGCTCGCTGACCACGGGTTTCGTCATGACCGCCTCCATCTGGACCGAAGACAGGATTGCTCGCCTGACCGACCTCTGGCGCCAGGGGTGGAGCGCCGCCCAGATCGCCCGCGACCTGGGGCGCGAGGTCTCCCGCTGCGCCGTTCTCGGCAAGCTCCACCGACTGGGCCTGGGGCGCGGGCCTCAGGTCGCGGCCTTGTCCATCGTCCGGTCGCGAGCGGGCGCCCATCGACCGAAGACGTCCTTGCGTTCGCCTCGCATTGATGCGCGGCCTGACATGCCCGCGACCGCCACCGCCACCGTCCTCACTGTCGGACGGGGGGAGTGTCGATGGCCCTACGGCCATCCGGGCGAAGCCGGGTTCGGCCTGTGCGGCCGGACGGTCGCGCGCGGCGCCTTCTGCGCCGCGCACGCCGCCGTCGGCTATCAGCGTCGATCCTGTTCGGTCGACAGTCTGCTGAGGTCGGTTGCCATCGACTGATGGGTATCCCGAACGCGAGTGCAGGCGACGACGGCCGGCCGTCGTCGCGGTCGGGGGCGTGCGTTGTCCATCGTCCCCATCGGCGCGACGGCGCCGAAAGGCGTCCTCGTCCCAAGAGGGACGAGGACATGCCCCCACACAACGCCCTCCGATCCTGTCACGTCACCCCGGCCGTCAACGGCTTCGCCGTTTCCCTCCACGGCCCGCGAGAGGCGGTCCGCTCCGGTGACCGCCGGGGGCCCCGACGTGGCCAGGAGCGGGGTCGTTGCGCATGGGGCGCTGCGACATTTCAGAACAGGAAATGATCCGATGCACAGCTCGAACCCCGCCTTCACCTCGCCCTTCGCCCAGAAGTCCGACTCCGCCTTCGACGACCTGACCGCCACGCTCGGCGATATGCGCCCGCATCCGACCGAGGAGGCCCTGGTTCAGCTCGGGCGCGCCCTCATGACTGAACTTCTGGACCTGATCTCCGACACGGCGCTGGAGGACTTCCAGACCCTCCTTGGAGAAGCCCTGATCGGCGCCTTCCATTCGGCGGCCGGACGGATCGAGCGCGATGCGGACCGGGCGCGCGATGCGATGCGCCGGCTGGATCGCGACTTCGACGGATCGGAGGCGGCCGACGTCGAACTTCAGGAAGCGACGGCCAGGGGCCGGGCCGGCGACGCGGCGACCAGGGCGGCCGAAATGATCCGGGACGCCGCGGCCGAGACCTGGACGGTCGCCACCGGCGAGGTCTGGACCGCCTGGCGCGGAAGCCGGCGCGGCACGCATCTGACCGCCGCCCAGCTGGAGGCGAAACAGGCGATCCGGGCGATCCGCAACCGGCGAGCGGAAGAGACCCATCCGGGCGGACCGGTGGTGGCCTTCAGGGGCGCGCCGACGGCTGACAGCCGCGACGATGCGGCGAGGATCTTCGACGCCCTGAACTGGGCCCTGGCGGAGTGGCCGGACATGGCGCTCGCGACCACGGGGGCGAAGGGCGCCGAGAAGCTGGCGATCCAGTGGTCGAAGCAGAAGGGGGTGAAGCTGATCCTCGCCCGGGCGGACTTCGACGCCCACGGCAAGGCGGCTCCCTTCAGGGCGAACGACGACCTGATCGCGCTCGAGCCGACCTGCTGCCTCACTCTGGCCCGCTCCCTGGACGAGGCGAGGGCGGCGGACGGGCGTCCGTTCGGGCCGGCGCTCAACCTCGGGCAGAAGGCGATGGAACAGGGCGTTCGGCATCTGGCGGTACGATCGCGACCACACTGAGAGACATCGACGTCATGGCGTTCGACCTGACCCGCTCGGCTTCGGCCGGGCGGGTTTCGTCATGCCGTCCGGAGGGCTGTGGCGGGCGGCGGCGGCCTCGTAGCGAAATGTGGCGGCGAGTTTGACGGGGTTTGATCGGATGTGGTCGGTGTTGAATGCAATGTCCGGAAATCTGGGAAATGGGGCTTAGGGCAAGATAAAAGGCGGTGTGGGCGACTCGTCTTTTCGCTATTCTTTCGGTAGGTTAGCCAACGAAGGTCGGGCTCTGGATGACTTGCGGTGAGTTGTCGGGTTCGAGCGGATCGGCGGCCTTTTCGGAGGCGCGACATGCTCATCCGCGAGGCGATCGAGAACCGGCTGACTTTGGGCGCGGCGCCTGACCGCGACGGCGTCCAGGTCCGCCTTCCCCTGTCCCTGAAGACCGATCGTGTCCCGGTGCGTACGGGCATGTTCCAGAGGCTGGCGGCGTCGCGACAGTTCGCCCTGGGGGATCGTTCAGGCGTGCTCAGGGCGGCGCAGGGGCGGTCAGGCCGAGCCTTCCGCATGGATGTCCGCCAGCGGGTCATCGTGAAGGCCCTGGTGTCGCGGCATGTCGGAAAGGCTGCTGCGCGGGCGGGTTCGCTGGCGGCGCATGTCGCCTATCTCGGTCGGTCGGGCGCGGGCGTCGAGGGGACGCGTCCGGACTTCTTCGACCGGACGGACGACGGGGTGGAGGCGGCGCTCGAAACGCGGGGCTGGAGCGGCGATCGGCACCACTTCCGTTTCATCATCTCGCCCCAGCATGGCGATCGGATCGCCGATCTGAGGGGCTATGTGCGCGAGGTGATGGCCCGGGTGTCGGCTGACTTGGGCGAGCCGGAACTGCGCTGGATGGCGACCTGCCACTACGACACCGACCAGCCGCACGCCCATGTCCTGGTGAGGGGACGGCGTGGGGATGGACGGGACCTGGTCATTCCCCGCGACTACATGGGCTACGGCTTTCGCGCGCGGGCCCAGGAGGTGGCGCAGGAGAGGCTGGGGGATCTATCGCGCGTCGAGGCCGAGCGGCGGGTCTGGAAAGAGACCCAGGCTGATCGGTTCACCGGGTTGGATCGTCGGCTGCACGCTGCGGCGGATGCGGACATGATGGTCGATGACGGGGTGGGAAGAACTGGCGCCTGGGTGGCGCTGAGCCGGGGACGGCTCCGGCATCTGGAGGGGCTGGGGCTCGCCGTGCGGTCAGGGCGACGGTACCGACTTGACCCGGAGATGGAGATGAAGCTGCGAACGCTTCAGGTGCGGCGGGACATCATCAGGACGACGAACCAACGTCGACTGGAGGGGGCGCGGGAGGTGCGGCTGTTGGGGCGCGAGAAGGTGGCGGGCGTGGTTGCGAAGACGGGGTTTCACGATGAGGCGGGGGCGGCACCCTGGGTCGTGGTGCGCGATGCTCAGGGGGTGGAGCACTACGGGAGGCTGAAGCTGGGCGGGCAGGCGTTGGCGGTTGGGGAAGCGGTGGTGTTGGCGCCTGTGGGGCAGGGGATGGCGGTGGCGGTGGCGGTGAAGGGGCGGGTTCTGGAGCGCTGACGAAAATGTTCGGCAAAAGACGATCGGGGCCGCTTCTTACTCGTAGCGGTAGTTGGCGGCATCCGATTCCAGACCCGCGCAAGTAGCCGCCTCGCTCGGCTGCTACTGCTACACACTGTAGTAGTAAACCTCGCGGCGCCTTGGGATAAGAACGATGGAGGCCAGTAGGTAGCCCGTCAGACGGAACCGGATTGAGGCTGCCCGTAGATGCAGGTCTGGTAGGAGAACTTCTCGGTGGTTCCGTCGACCCGGTTGACCCAAAAACATTTGGTCCGGAAATCAGCGCTTCGGACGCTAAAATTTGTGATGCCGGGGCCGATCTTCGCGGCCGCCTCTGGATGTTTCTGCAGGGCGGCCAGGAGAACGGCCTCGTCGGTCGCGCCAACCTTGTCTCCGATGTCATAGCGGTTGAGCATGTCTTTCAAATGGGCATGCGCGTCGCCCTTTTTCGCGAACTGAAGCGGCCCTAGGGTCATGGGTTTGGCCGGCATGGTCTGTCTCCCTGGCTTGATGATTAGGCGAAGGGGAGGACGTCCGATCCCGATTGCCCTCCCAGAAGTTTGGCGCTCACTTCGCGCAGAATGATCGCGGGAATATCCAGGGTGTCGAGCCGGTCGACGCGGTCCTCCACCCACTCGACGCAGGCTTCTTTCGTCAGGTCGTCGCGGGCGATCTTCTCATAGAGGGCGACCGCGCTCATGCGGGACAGGCCCAGCTCCATGAGCGACAGCAACGTCAAGCTAGATACGCCGAACTCCAGCTGGGTTCCGATATCCAAGTCCGTGTCGACCAAGTCTTCGCGACCGATGGCGCGAAGGTGCACATGAAGGATGTCCATGTAGGCGGACAGGTATTTGGGAGCCCGAAAGCGGGCGGTCTGCTCGACCTTGTCCATGGTGTCGCGGATCAGGACAGGGAGTTTGAACGGTCGCCTGTGGTCTTGGTGGTATTTGATGTTCGCCTTGATCATCGAGGCCAGGGAATGGCCCTTGAGCCAGCGGACGACAATGAGGGCGTGATAGGGCTCCAGGCCACGCGGCATGAAGGCGGGGAACAGATGGTCGTTTATCCGGCCCATGATGGTGACGAAGCGGTCGTAGCTGTCCTCACTGTCGACCGGTGCGGGTAGCAGGTTCTCGACGTCGTTCGGGTAGTCGCGGAAGGCGTTGAGGAGGGTCTGCAAACTTAGAGCGCTGACACCCGAATGCCGGGCGGCCACCGCGTGGTCGATTTCGACCGAGGCCGCGAGGGTCTCAAGGCTGGCCTCCAGACGGGCGATGGTTGCCGGATCGTGGCGACGCGCCAGAGCCGCGTCCGATAAGGAGCCAAGGCGCATATAGGTGTTGAGGAGGTAGCCGCCCACCTGCTCGAACCGCTCAGCGTCATCCAGCTCGGCCAGGACGGCATCCGCGCGCCGTTCGGGATAATCCGCGAACGCGTCTCCGGTGTCGAGGACGGCGTCGCTCTCGCGCTTGATCGGGTAGCGAGCGCGGTCCGGAACGCCCGTCGGCCAAGCCTTGAGATCCTTGGGATTGATGCAGATGATGTTGCCCTGGAACTCGTCGCCCCATCGGCCCGCGCGACCTGCGAGGTTCCAGAAGTCATGCGGTTCCATAGGATTGCCCCGGCCCTTGCGGGGGCCGCGTACCACGATCGTCCGGCACGACAGGTTGACCCCTTCGATGAGCGTGGAGGTGCAGACGAGGAAGCGGATTTTGCCCGAGCGGAAGAGCCGTTCCACCTCGGTTCTGATGAGCGACGGCATATTGCCGTAGTGGAAGGCGACGCCCCGCTCCACGAGGGGCGCCAGACCGTATCTGGGATGAACGCCCTTGCGGACGAGATCGGACAGCTCCGCGAGTTCGGGGTCTACGGTCTCGGGATCGGCGACCAGCTGAGAAATGAAGTCCGCCACCTCTTCCGCCTCGGCCGCGCCATTGGCGTACACCAGCGTGCCGCTTCGTTCGCCGCCCGCCGCCGCCGCGATGAACGCCAGCCGCTTGCGAAGGCCGGCAGGCGAACTTGTCAGTTTCAGGGTCCCGATGGGTAGTACGCGCCCGGGCAGTTTGAGCGCCAGATGCCATTGCTTGGGTTTGCGCGGGACCTGCTCGGCGACGATTAGGTTCTGCAAGACGGTCGGGGCGTCGCTGTCCACGCTGGCGACGTCTGCGGAGGCGGGTGCGTCGGCGAGGAGTTCGCCCGGGTTCTGTGTCGCCGGGCTGATGAAGGCGACCTTGAGCGACGGATTGGCGCGGGAGACGCGCTCGATGGCGTCCTGCAGGATTATGCCGCGATGGTCGTCGCCGATCTTATGAGCTTCATCGACGATGAGCAGGTCCATGCCCGCCGCCTCGCCGAGGGCGTTGATCAGCAGATGCAATCGCTCCTGCGTAAAGACCAGGATCAACTTCTTGCCGCCGGCGGTGGCCGCATCGAACTTCTCGCGCAGGGGCAAGGAGGACACTTCGATGTCCGCCTTGGCACCCACAGCGGCGTTTAGCGCGGTCTCGATCTCCGACACGAGCGCCCGCGTCGGCGCCAGGTAGACGGCGACACGGGCCTCCGTCGCGCGGAGCTGGTCCAGCAACCACTGCAGGACGAGAAAGGTCTTGCCCGACGCCGTAGGCGCTGAGGCGGACAGCCATTGATGCGTGCTGGCGTCTTCCCAGAACCGCTGCTGGAAGTCATTGACCTGAAGCCAGTGGCCGGTCGACTCGACCAGGACGGCGTGATCCAGCCGCCGGCGCTGAGCCTCAAGGCGCAGGCCGGAGCCCAGGCGTGACTCGAGGTCGTCGTCGATGCGGCCACGGGCTTGAGCGAGGTCGACGGCCCGGAAGTTTACAAGCTTGTCCATGAGGACTGCGCCCGCGTCTCGCACGACCTCGTCTGAAGACAGTGAGACGGCGGCAGTGGCGATCCGCAGGGCCGCCTCTTGATAAACCCGGGTGTCGGACCGGGCCAGGATGCTTCCCGCCAGCAGGAGATGCGACCAGTCCAAGTCCGGTTCCTTCGTCGCCTCCTCGGCCAGATTGTCGATTTCCGTTCGAACGATTGTTCGCGTGAGGACATCGAGTTGTTCCCGAACGCCCTCCTTGAGCAGCCAAACCTGCAGCTCCGGAAGCGTCACCGGTTCAGACCCATCGCTTCGAGGAAGTCTGAGCGGAACTCGTCAGCGGAGGGGAGCGGCAGGCAGAAGATCTCGATCTCGAAAGCTTGCAGCTTCTCCGCCGTCAGCCGCGCGCCGATCTGCTTTTTCCATTCGGTAAGCGCCGCCTTCGCCGCCGCCGCGATCTCGTCGGCGACCGCCTTTGCGTCATCGCCGGGGTAGAAGTCCGAGGTGAATCCGACCAAGGCGACGCCGCAGTAGCGCACCCGCCGGGACAGGGGAGAGCTAAGGTCGAAATATTGTCGAAGCGCCTTGGTCAGAGCGGGATTGCTCAGGTCGGCTTTGTCGCTCAGGAGGATGAGGTCGCGCTCCCGATCGGCGCCATCGTGCTCCGGCTGCACGAGATATGGCGCGAGAGACGCTAGGCAATCCCGGATCGCGTCCGAGGCAGACTTGTAGATCTTGGACTCGCCCCAATACAGCTTGAGTATGCCGTCGTCGGTGACACCCGCGTAGACGCCGTCGGCGCCGTGATAATGCATCCGGGTATCCGTCTTCAGATCCATCTTGCAGAGGATCTGGGGAATGCCGAGATAGCGCTCCGCGAGCAGGAACAGCAGCATCTCGCCGCCCTCGCCCGTCTTCGTCAGATCGGTGAAGGAGCGTCTGGCCTGTTCAAGGAGTCCGGCCACGGCTTCCGTGCTGTTGAACTCAGCGTCACGCTTCTTGGCGGCCACGAGTTTGGACCGCGGGATGGCGTAGTCAGCCACGACGTTGCGCATGAACGCCGCCAGCCGTTTAGGCTGCACACGGCCGTTGGCGTCGACAGTCAGGCAGTGGCAGTGGATCCGAACCGAGTGACCGTCGACCTCGATGTCGCGTTCGATCAGCTCGAGGTGCACGCCGAGAGTCTCCGGCGAGCCCGTCAGGGCGGCGTGCAGATCGTCATATGTAATCCGGGACAGCTCGTCCTCAAGCTTCGCAGTCATGGGCGGCAACCTAGGCGGGTTTCGTCCATGCGGTCCAGAGCCAGGAGCAGGGTGCCGTTCTCTCGCGCCGTTTGAGCGCTCGGTGCCGGCTGCATCCGCCCTCACGGATTAGTGCCTGCCGGCGTCGCTGTTCGGCTTCGATTGGGTGAGCTTGAACGCCGTCTCCAAGCGAGAGCTAGGCCTATGACCGCGGGTATCCGCCACCGACTGCCTCCGCGATCATAGAATCGAGAATCGTGGGTGTGAAAATGATCTTCAGGACCAGTGCTGCGGCGAAGGACGCGACCGCCAGCAGGATATGATAGAGCTTCTTGTTCATACGGTGAAGCTTGCGGCGTTAACCCATTTTGCCGCTGGTCGTCTGAGATCAGTTCAGTTTGATAGCGTCGCGACGGCGAGCCTGTTGAATGCGACCTTCAATGTTGGCTTGGAAAACCTCGACGCCGTATCCGTAGGTCGTGCGCTCCATACCCTCCAGGATGCGATTTGCGTCATTGTTGGTTGACCGGGCGCGATATGGCCGTGTGCATTCGTCTGCGATGCGGAGTGCAAGCTGACGTGCGTCGATCCGCTGGTTGTAGTTGCGAGCAATCAGGGGATCGGCACACGACCAATCAGCAGGCTCAACCTGAGTGTGAGCCGTCAGCGCTTCACTTGCTACGCGCTGACGGTTTCGAAAATCATCGGTGGCCGCGCTTTGTTGCAGGGCTAGCGACGCGAGAACGATGGCGATCATGCCGCGATGAGTTCGCGCTTCTCAATACCAGCGACGATCTCTTCACGGTGTGATCGTGCTTTCGCCAGATCAAAGTTGTTCTGCATGTTGGTCAGCGTCTCAGCGTCAACGCCAAACGCGGCCTCAATCTTGAGAGCCATTTCGTGCGTCAGTGCGCGATGGCCGTTCAGGACATTGTTCAAGTTGGGTCTAGCGACCTTCAAAGCCTCAGCGGCTTGCACGATGTTCAATCCAAACGCGGGCAGGATTTCGTCGCGAACGAGTTCACCGGGGTGCGCCGGGAACGCCATTTTCATCATTGATTTCACCTCTTCCGTTGCGTGTATCCTAATGTGATACACGCAAAAGGCAACAAAAATGTCGGTGTATGGTTCAGAGTATGCGTTGGAACATGTCTCAGTTCGTCGTTGATAATGTGCATTCGAAATGCGTGATCGAAAACTCAATCAAAAACTGCGCATGAAAAAGGGGGCCAAGCGGCCCCCTAATGGTAATCCTCATAATCCATGTCAGTGATTTCGCCGGTCGCCTTGTCGAGATAAAAAGTCAGTCGCCAGTTTCCTGTTACCGTTAGAGACCACTTTCCCGGATATCTCGGGGTAAGTTCGTGGACCTTCCAGTTAGCAAACGAGTCAGCCACTTTCTTGATCGTGTCAGCCGCTTCAAGGAATGACATTTGTTGGTGGATTTTTTTAGCCACCGCCGGGGCAAGACCTTTGACCTTGGCCGGATCAGCGCCGTCAAACAGCGCCTGAACGGCTTTATTTTTTATAGAAACAATATTCATCAGCACCTCTTGCTTGTTTGTGCTGATGTTAGACCACATTTCTACTGTGGCGACAAGGGGGCTGTATCGTGGCAGGATACAAATCCGACGAGGCTGTTCGTTAGGAAATCGTTACCCGGCCGTTTGCGAGATCGCTGGTAGGTGGGGCTGGCTACGGTCCTTCGCAAGGTAGCCGCCAGCCATTAGGGCGAGGATCACCGCGCCGAGCGCCTCACACCCCACGGCACCGATGCCTTGGAGATGTCAGAGCAGATCGATCCGTGACATCGATGCCGGGCTCGGAACCGCGCGCCGATCACGGCTCGGCTTGAGGTCCTTGAAGACCTTGTGCTTGTTGAGCACGTAGCTGAGGAAGTCGATCCACTCGGCCATCTCCTTCTGGGGCCGCGGCAGGCGCGGCGCGGTGAAGTAGTCGGCCGGCATGCCCAGCGCCGCGGTCACCTTTTCCAGCGCCTCGGCGCTGACGGTCTTGCCGCGCTCGATGCGTTCCAGGGTGGACAGCGACACGCCGGCGAGATCGGCCAGGGCACTCTGCTTCAAGGCCCGGGCCTTGCGGCCCATGATGACGAAGAAGCCGATCAGCGGCGCCGGCGGGGTTATCAGCTCGCCCGGCTCGGGCCGGGGCAGGGCGGCGATACGGTCGTAGAGGGACGGATGGGTCATGGAAGCTCCTTTCCTCTCCAGCATCGTGGCGTCAGCCTCGCCAAACGAGGCCTTAAAATCCTTCACACCTCAGGGTCAGGCTTATCGGCGTGGCCGCCGACGAGGCTCGTCGCGTTCAGAACGGCAGATCGTCGAGGGCGTCGGGAGGGTCACGAGGGTCGTGCTCACGGCGCGATCGCCGCACCGATCGGATCGCCGGGGTATAGTCGGTCGCCTCGATCTTCTGCACCTCAACACTGTCGGGAACGAGTTGCAACGTCACCGGCCGGGGATCGTCCAGGTCGGCTTCGCGCGCCCTGACTTCAGCAAGGTCCGGCTCGGGCTCGGCGGCGACTTGGCGCTCGTCCCCGCTCGCGGGAGCGCGCTCCTGGTCCCGGACGGTGATGCTGTCGTCGCCGTCGTGATCGTCCTCGTCCCACCAACCGAGGTCCACCTCGGTGTCGATATCCGACCGGTCGATAAACGCGACACGCGCGGCGCGATTGAACAGCACTACATTGCGCTTGTCCATTCCGGCCTGGGTCGAGCGGTAGAGCAGGCCATCGAACCCCAGGCGCTGGAAGATGTAGTCGGCCACGATCTGAGTGGGCAGGTAGCCGAAGGCCTCGTCTCGCGGCATCACCGGCTGGGAGATCTCCGCCCCGAAGATGCGGAGGAACGCCACCCGGTCACACCGTCGGATGTAGTCCGGATCGAAGATGCTGCCCGTGACGGCGATGGCGGCCAAAACATCGAAGTCCAGCAACTTGACGGGCCGGAGCAGGGAGAACCTCGCGAAGACCGCGTGCGAGCCCACCGGCGGGCGGATCTCGGCCCGGCAGGTTGCCAGCTCCTCCGCGCCGTAAAACACCGACACCCCCGCCGCGTTCATCCGGCCGGATGCGGCCATGCCGCGCGGCGGCGGGCCCAGCTCACGCTCTGGGCGGCTGACAAAAGCTCGCAGCTCGGCCTCGTCGAAGGCCACGCGGCCGCGCACGAACGTTGTCGCCGGCTCCTCGGGCAGCATGGTCCGCACCACGAGCTCGCCGCGCCAATCGGCATGGGTCTCGATGTCGGCGAAGATGTCGTCAAGCCACTGCTCGGCCTGGCGGTTGAAGAACCGCGCCTCGGCCCGAACGCTGGCCTTGAAGTCCTGCCAGCGGCTGTGCTGCGGATGGCGGTCCAGCGGGGCCTCGTCGTAGGTCGCCTCGAAGACGTTCTCTTCGCCATTGCGGGCGAAGTCGTAGGCGTGCTCGTCCGACAGCAGAGCCTGGATGCGTTCACCGACCTGGGTGCAAACCCCTGCCACCTCGGACACCAGATCCGCGTAGCCGACGCCCTCGTCTGTCCTGTTGACCACGTAGTTGTCCGTGATCGCTCCGTCGATGCGATACGCCAGGTCGCGCAGTGGCAGGGCCAGGCGTCGCCGGCCGCAGGCCGCGCACAGCCGACGCTCGCCCTCGGCCTTGACCGCCTCGGCCAGGAAGGGATCGGCGATGCAGTGGTGGCAGAGGGCTTCGACGGCCTGCTTCATGGCCGCATGTTAGGGCGATAGCGAAGCTTCGTCACGACCGACGATCGAAGCCCACGACGCATCGGCAAGTCACGATATGGTTGCGGGATCCGCGCCGACCAGGGCTTGACGCCACTTGATCTGAGCGGGCCGAAAGACCAGCGCGCGAAAGGGGTTGGAGGACGCTATGAAGGTCAACAGGGGAGCAGCGCGCATGACGACAGCGAATCCGGGCGTCAACGACCACCTCGACGGTGAACTTGGTCCGATCAGCGGTCACTTTCGGCTCATGACGCTAGCAAGGTTCGAGGCGCTAACGCTCTGGGGGCGGCCTGCGGGGATGGAGGAGGATTGTCGCTTGGAATCGGCCTGGGCGACGGTCGACGAGCGCATCCTGGCCGCAATCCTCCACCTCAACGCTACTCGAGAGTTCTTTTGCGTGGCCTTCGCCCGAGATCAGCAAGGCCGCTATCGCGGCTTTGAGCGCTCGGTGATGTACCCCTCGCCCCGCGCCGCGGCGGCGGCCCTGCAGCGCGACTTTGGCCAAAGCCTAGCCCAGACCCCGCCGGTCCACGTGGAGGCGCCGCCGCCTTCACGGGGTGTCGATCTGTTTGCGCCGGCGGCCGGGGCCACGCGGCTGCACGACGCGTTCGTGTTCGTGCGCGACAGCTTTGAACAAGCCGCCGCCCGGGAAATACTTCAGGAGATCGCCCGCTGGTTTCCGAACCAGGACGGCCATTTCGTCAAGGAATTCCAGACAGCAGGCTACAGCGCGAGGACTTGGGAGCTCTATCTGTGGTGCGCCTTTCGCGCCTTGGGCTTCGAGATTGACCAGAGCTATGCCGCGCCCGATTTCGGGCTAAGCAAGCGGAAGGCGCGGATATTCGTGGAGGCGACCACGGTCAGTGCTCGCGATCCCTATGTCGCCGCCATGGCAGCCGGCCCGCCGCCGGACCCGCCTAGCCGGATCGACGACTACATCGACCACGACATGGCCCAGAAGTTCGGCTCGCCGCTCTATTCGAAGTTAAAGCGCGCGGACTGGGAAAAGCCGCATGTCAGCGGCCATCCCTTCGTTCTGGCCCTGGCTGACTTCCACGCGCCGGCCTCGATGCGCTGGTCCTACCGGGCGCTGCCACAGTACCTCTACGGCTTGAAAGCGATCACCACGGCCGATGCCGAAAACCGGCTGATCGAGATCTTCATGCCCGGCGAAGACCATGTCGTCGGCGACAAGCGCGTGCCGACCGACTTTTTCAGCCAGCCCGGGGCCGAGAACGTCTCTGCGGTCCTGTTCAGCAACGCCGGAACGATCTCGAAATTCAACCGGATGGGCGCGCGCGCGGGATTCGGCGACGCCTGGGTCAGCCTAGTGCGCAGCGGAATGCTGACCGACCCGGAGGCCTGGGAGATCACTGAAACCCCGTTCAAAGCCGATGTGGAGGATCCCGGCTATCAGGAGACCTGGTGGGACGAAATCACCCTCTACCACAATCCCAAAGCCCTCCATCCTGTCGATGCCAGCCTCTTCACGGGCGTCACCCACGTGCACGTCGTCGACGGCCAGTACACCGCGACCGGCCCGACCCGGGTGCAGTGGTCTCAGACCACGTTGATCGACTTCCTGGGCCGTAAGAAGGGCCATCCGGCCTCAGGCTAGCGATCGCATGAGAGTTTCTGGCCCAAGTCCAACGTCCGTTATCAGGCCACAAGAGAATGACCGCTCATGGCGCATTCCTGCCTTTGCAGAAGTCTCTTTGGCGCGTGAGCATCGACAAGGAGCGGGCAGACGCCATGCCTCATGCCTGAGCGTCTGGAACAACTGCGGGTTGACGTGACGGTCGGCCCTTTTTGCCAGAGCCTCGCGTTGCTTGGCGGTCGCGAAGTGAGATTCTCTACCAGTTGACGGCAGTTCATCTGCCTTGAGGCCGCCGTCCTGCTCGGGCAGAAGCGGGCCGTGTTTTCCTCCCTTAAAAACCTCCTGGCGGCAGGCCTGTCGGTCCCCCGTGGCCAGGCTGTCCGATACAGCCTGGGCGCCGCGCTTGGGATCGCGGTCTCCGGTGTGCTGGCGCGTATTCTGGTCGAGGGGCAGATCTCGTTTTCGCCGCTGCTGGCGGCACCGATCGGGGCGTCGGCCGTCCTGGTCTTCGCCCTGCCTGCCAGCCCGCTGGCGCAGCCGCGCGCGGTCATCGGAGGCAATATGCTGTCGGCCTTCGTTGGTGTGGTCTGCGGGATTCTCATACCGGACCCCTTGCTGGCGGCCGCTGTGGCCGTAGGCGTGGCCATCTTCGTCATGAGCCTGCTCGGCTGCCTGCATCCGCCCGGCGGCGCCATAGCCCTAAGCACGGCGCTCGCCGCCTCGTCGCCGACGCCGCTCGGGTTCGACTATCCCTTCGTCCCAGTCGGCCTCTGCTCGGTCCTCCTGGTCGTCGCGGCGAGCCTCTATGGCCGTGCGACCGGCCACGCCTATCCGCGTCGCGTGACGCAGGCCCTGAGCCCCCACCGCACCAGCGACCGTCCCCCGGGCGAGCGTTTCGGGTTCACCCGGACCGACCTCGATCAGGTCATGGCGCAGTACGGCGAGCTGCTGGACGTGAACCACGACGATCTCGACGCCCTGTTTCGCAAGGTCGAGCTCCAGGCGCATCGGCGTCTCCATGCCGCCATCCCCTGCGCCGACATCATGTCGCGGGACGTGATTTCCCTGTTCGCGGGGGAGAGCGCCGAGATCGCATTGGCCAGGCTGCGGGCCCACGACCTGAGGACGGCGCCGGTCGTTGATGTACGAGGCCGTGTGCTCGGTTTGGTCAGGCGGGCTGAGCTGTTGGCCGGCGGGGTTCGGCCGGTCGGCCAACTTGTGGCACCGGAGACCTATGTCGTGGGCCTACATACCCCGATCGAAGCTATCCTGCCGGTCCTGTCGAGCGGGGCCGTGCATGAGGCCCTGGTGGTCGACGAGGATCGGGTTCTCAAGGGCATCATCACTCAGACCGACCTGCTGGCCGTCCTCTACCGGGCCCATGTCGTCGAAGCCGTCGTCTCGGCCAAGGCCGCCTGAGGCGACCGCCGACGGTAGGGGCGAGGTGAATGTCGCGCCGGGCGGTCCTGTCGTCGTTCTCCACAGGATGAGAACAAAATAGGAACTTATCAGTTGTGAGCATGTGAACGCCGTCCTAGAATGGAGACGGGTCGGTCGGCTGAACGGGAGCTGCACCATGCAAACGATTGAAGGACGGTCGGCGCCGTCGAAGACTGAACCGACGGGCGAGGACCGTATGCTCGGGAGCCTGATGGCGCTCTGGCAATACGGAGAGGCGGCGCGCGCCGATCCGGTGCTGCTGAACATGCAGTCCAGGATCGCGGCAGAACTGGCGCGGATATCGCCCGACGCGGCGGCCAAGGGCAGGGCGCTTTTCGAGCGGCTGACCGCCGCGACCGGGGCCGCCGGACCGCACTAGGCCATGGGGTTTCGCAAATGAGAACCGGCCGCTGTCCTATCATCTGGCCACGCCGGTGTCGGTGTCGGAGATGCGGCAGCGGGGCTGGGTGGTCATGGCCCGTTGCCAGGCCTGCCAGCTGGATCTGCGCATCGATCTGGATCTGGTGGTCCGCCTCAACGGGCCGGACCTGGTCCTGTTCGGCAAGTCGTGCCGGTGCCGCCGCATGGGATGTAGCGAACGGATGATCTTCATGGGGACGCCGCCCGGTCAGCAGACCGGTCTGTTCTGGACGCTGCTGGAGCAGGCGCCCCGCACCCTTGAGGCAGGAGTCCTGGCATGAGGACGCCGCGTCGCGCCCGCCCGAACGGAATGGATCTGGCCCGTCTTAAGGAGGCCCGGGACATCCTCGAAGTGCTGATGATCCAGCTGCGGCCCGCCACGCCGGAGCATGTCTCGGTCGTAAACGCCTTTGACGCCGTACGGACGGCGGCGATCGACTGGACGGGCAATCCCGAGATCTGGAGCGGGACGGACTCGGCCGGTCGCCGGGTCTTGCCGGATCCCTTCGTCAAGCGGCCTGAACATCCGAAATGGCCGCGCTAGCCGGCGACTCCACAAGCGGCGTTCTGCGTGAGAGGCTCGACCGATGTGCAATCTCTACTCGGAGACGAAGGGACAGGCCGCAATCCGCGCTGCGGCCCGGGCCATGCGCGATCTGACCGGAAACCTGGCGCCCATGCCGGGGATATTTCCGGACTATCCGACGCCCATCATCTGCACAGGCGAGGACGGGGTGCGCGAACTGGTGATGGCGCGCTGGGGCATGCCGTCGCCGGCGCAGGTCGTCTTCGAAGCGGCGAGCGCTCGCGCAAACAAGCTTCGCGCTCGGGGCGGCAGCGTGGATTTCGCCGAGTTGCTGAAGATGGAGCCGGACAAGGGCGTGACCAATGTCCGCAACCTCGCCAGCTCGCACTGGGCGCCGCATCTGGCGCTGGCCAGCCGCTGTCTGGTGCCCTTTACCAGCTTCAGCGAGTTCAATCGCGAGGCAGGCGGCGACATCTGGTTCGCGCGGGGCGAGGATCGCCCGCTGTCCTTCTTCGCCGGGATATGGCGGCGGGACTGGACCGGAGTTCGGAAGATCAGGACCGGCGTCGAGACGATCGACGCATTCGCCTTCCTGACCTGCAGGCCGAACGCCGAGGTGGAGGCTGTCCACCCCAAGGCCATGCCGGTCATCCTGACGGAAGACTGGGAGCTTGAGCAGTGGATGCTGTCACCATGGGAGGAGGCGAAGGCCCTGCAGCGTCCGCTGCCCGACGGTGCGCTTCAGATCGTGGCCAAAGGAGTGAAGCTGGATGACGCCTGAGGAAGAACGGCTCTGGGCGGTTCGGCTGGAAGGTCGGGCGCGACGGCTGCATGAGCGGTCGCGGTTGGCATCCTGGATCGGGGCGTCGCTGCTGTTGCGGTTTCGGGCGCTCTGGGCGGAGGAGGCGGCCGCTAGGTTGAGGCGGAAGGCGGGCAGGGGATAGGGGGAGGTTTCCACCTGAAGCGCGCATTGCACCCTGGCCAGAAGCCGACGTTTGCCGCGGAAACCACCGCTGGGCCTGCCTAACGATCGGCGGTTCTAGTCGGTCAGTGGGAAGTACAGTTCGTCGATACGGCACGCCGCACGGCGAGCCGAGCTGAGGGCGGGGGTTCGTCCTTCAGTGTCGATGGCGGCAAGGCAACGACCGAGCAGACCAAGAAGATCCGCTAGCAGCAGGGGGCCTTCCTTCTTCAGGCCGCATATTGCTTGGGCAATGCTGGCCGCTGTCTTTGCATCTGTCGGTTCAACGATCTGCCCCACCATCAGCTTCTTCACGATGGTTTTCGGCGAGCCCGCGTAGTCCTTCTTTGCCCCGTCAGCCTTGTCGATCCGGGCAAGAAGAACTTTCTTTTGAGCCGTATTGCCAGGCAAGCTCGCAACCAGTTCCCGTACGGCCCGTCGTGATAGTCCGGCCTTCTGTGCGAAATATCCAATGGGAAGCCAGGCGGCCCGACCTCCCACAGCGGCGTAGCGAATGTACTCGGTTGGCTGCGAAATAGTCTGACCTGCCAAGAAGTTACGCAAGAAGACATCGTCGGTTAGCACCCCCCGGCTTCGAATGTCATTCTGATCGACAGGCACCACTTCGCCGATCAGCTTCAAGGTCGGTGCGCCCGCCACCTCATCGAAGTTGCCCTCTCGGATGAAGCTGATGTTCTTGAGTAGCTCCGGGTCGATTACGATACGTCCGTGCCCATTCGCTAGCACGCCTTCCTCAAGATCGGCGACCAGAGCCCGCTGCGGACCCAGCGCGAGAAGCCGCTCGACCATAGGCATCACATCAAGTCTGGCTAGGCGGTCACGTTGATCCAGCATCGCTCGTAGATCGCTGTATTTGATGCGAGCAGACTGACCTGGATAGCGATAGAAGATGTCGCCTTCCTTGATTTTGTCTCCCTCGGTCTTCTGGGCGATGATTGGGCGACTGGCGTGCTGTTCGACGTGGATGACGCCGATTTTGATGCCCCCAATCTCGACGGAAGCCATCTCAATGCGGGGTGTTGGGTCCAGGATCGATTTCAATTTTCCTGTGACCACAGCCGGGTCGATATTGCTGAACTCGTCCGTTCCCATGCCGACTACGGCATGGCTCAGGTCTTCTCCAGCGTCGCCCTTGTGCCCGCCGTCGGCAACGCCAAAAAAGAGATAGCCTCCGCGATTATTCGCCAGAGCAGCCACGGCCTTTATCCATAGATGGCTGTGCCGAAGGCCGAAGCCGAGCTTGCACTCACGAGTATCGGATTCCCCATCGATCAGGCGGTGACGACCGTCCGTGTCTCTTTTGAAAAGCGCGGCGATGACGATGGGGTCTAGAGGGAGCTTGGACTCAGACGGCGTCGCTGCGCCAGACATCTCGGGCGACTTGAAGACCGCCAAGAACCTGTCGAGGTCAGCCGGGCTCGCTGCCGGGATCGAACGGGAGTTCCCATAGGCGCCCTTCCTGATCCCGGTGATACGACCTGAATTCACCGGGCGGTCTTGGCGATTGAAGTAGAACTGGATGTCCTTGTTCGCCATGCTACGCGCCAGCATGGCCTTAATCAGGGCGATCTCCTGATCCGTGATTGATCGTTTAGCCAATGAGGTTCTCGGTTGCGAAGCCTCGCGGCCAAGCCGAACCCCATATTTCGCCGTTCCGCTAAAGGCAACGCTGAAGCTTGAAGCTCGCACTCGCCTAAGCGTGGTCTACCGTTGCGTGGCACCAACCAAACACAGTCGTATCACAGCTGCGTAGTGGGGAGCGCATTGGAGACTAGTGCGCGCCCGATACGTCGCTTCTAAGATTTGTCAGCCGCACTTCGCAGGCTTCGCGGACGATGTCGCGGAGGAAGGCGATGCGCTGGGTGAGGTAGGCCAGTTCCTCGTCGGTGATTTTGTAGTGTTTCGAGTAGCGGGCCTTCACATAGGCGGCACGCAGAAGTTCGAAGCAACGCTTTTCGAACTTGGTTTCGTGGGGCCAGACTTCGGCCAAGCGGGGAACGAGTGGCTCGGTCAGCTTGCGCAGATGAACTAGGTTGTGAGCTTTGGGCGAATGCAGGGTGAGCACCAGCATCAGGCCTATGTAGAGAGCTTCGGTGGCCTGATGGAGCAAGAAGGCGGCTTTCTTGCTGTAGCCACGCGAGCGGGCAGTGTCGGCTAGATCAATGAGCTCCGCGGCGCTCTCAGTCCATTCGTCGAAATACTCTTGGGTTTCGCTCAGGGCGGTGATCCGCGAGAGCGGCTGCGGCTTGGCGAAGCTGACGCCGGGCTCGCTGAAGAGGACGACGCCGTCGCGGAGGATGTCGGTAAAGAAGTAGCGGCCCAGTTCCAGCTTCTGGTTCACGTCGTCCAGGCTGTGGACGATAAAGGTCACCGGGGTGCGCAACTGGCTGCCCGTTGCGATCTCGCCCAGGAGGCGTTCGTTGGCGGCCTCCCAGAACTCCAGGTCGGTCAAGTCATCATGATCGACGACGACCAGTAGGTCGAAGTCCGAGAAGTATCGGCCGACGGGGTCGTGCACCCAGTCGCCGCGCGCATAGCTGCCAAACAGGATGATCTTCAGAATCTTGCCATCGCGCAGGCGCGGCGCCTTGCGGGTCGCCACGGTGCTGGCGAAGGTCTCGCGCAGGATGGCCACCGCATGGTCCAGTTCGCGCCGCTTGCCGGCCGGCAGTTCCCTGAGAGGCTTCTTCATGTGGATGAGTCTCGACGATTGGGCGGGCGACGGCAAGGTGCTGTTAAGCTGCTCTATTGTCACAGCCAAAGCAGAGAGTGCCGGCGAGGCGGTGGAGCGCTTTGAGAGAATCGCGTCCCGCTTCAGACTGCGCAGGCGGAATCACCCCGCGAGAAGGTTGAAACCATGAGCCAGGCGAGCAGGCTGACGGGCTTCGAAGTCTTTGTCGGCAAGGGGCGTCACGCGCGCCGTGTCCGCGCCGCGCGCAACGGGCTGCTGTTCAGCCTGTTCATGGCCTGGATGCGTCGCGGGGCCTGAGCGTCGTTGGCGGGCGGCGTGGTTGCCGCCGAGGGTTCGGGGACTAGCTTGCCCCCTGTTGAGATTCTATCGCCGTCAGCGCTATCCTTTGGGCAGCGGGTTGTCGTGAATAGAGGACGGCTCTGGTCCGGGGGATGTGCGCCCGTCGTGCATCGGACGCGGCCGTCGTCGAATAAGCGCGCCTCTCCATCGGAGGATTCCACGCCCGCACCCCATTTCTGACTGCCCAGCGGGTCAGCCACAGACGCCTCTTGGTCGAATCCTCACATTGCGCTAGCCCCCGCGCTCGCAAAAGGGGTGGCGAATTTGAAGCGGATAGTTAAGCGGACAGTTAAGCCGAGAGATAAGCCGAGAGATAAGCCGAGAGATAAGCCGAGAGATAAGCAGAGAGCCTTTTTGAAGCGGATCGGCAACGGGCTGCTGGTCGGTTTGCCGCTTCTCACCATCGCCGCATTTTTTTGCACCCACATTTTTCTCGCTGGCGTCTTTGGCGAATGGAATCTGTCATCCATGCTGTTGGTCACGCCGACCGACGCAGTCGTGCCAGGCTTTATGTTCGGCTTCCTGGCCCTGGCGGCGATTGGATTCCCTCTATTGATGGCGGGCGTCATTGGGCGCCGTTCACCGCGCAAGGTATGGGGCGTCTTGTCCAGGGTGGGGCTGACGAGCGCGCTATTGGGATGTGTGGTTTGGTACTTCCAATTGAACGAAGGTTTTGAACGTCTGCCGGCGGCGCTTCTCGCCGCCATTTGCGGGTCCCGCCTTGCGTGGGACGCCATGATTTCCAAGCGGCTTCCGTCTTGGGCGAAGGTGGCCGCTGTTGTCTTGGCGTTCCCATGGGCGGTCTGGGTCGTCGATGCGGGGACGGTTTTGGCGGGACATGTCGCCAAGGGCGGAATGGTGCGCGGCTTGCCGATACTGGCTGGGCCTGACACGCCTTGCTCCGGAAGAGTCTTGTGGCTCGGTGAACGCGCCATCGTCATTCGCTGCTCGGTTGGCAGCGAGGAAATCCGAGTGATGACCCCGAAAGAAGGGCTCAAGTTCAGCACTGAGCGCGAGCTTGCCCTTGCCTCGAAGCATGTCGCCCAGTAGCTCGGGATCACGGGCGCCGGAGCGATAGGCGCAGGTCCGATGACCGGGGGGCGCTGGCGAGAGCCGGCGGCCGGTGGGGCCGTTTCTGAAACCTCCGGGCCTTCTCGCAAGGTTCCAACGCCCGTCCCTCTTCCTTTTTGAGGAGGAGGGCGGACGGTCTTGCGCCGTGGAATCAAATCAGCCACGATTCCGGCGTCGACCTCGGTCGATAGGGGCGTGGAATCCCCTGCGATGTTTCTCAATGACGATAGCTGCAGTGCGCCTTTCGGCGTGCGCGAGCTGTTGCGAATCGGCGCCTCCCTTGGGCTGCGCTGGACGCCCCCGCTTGGGGCCGCAGGATTTCCATGTGCGCTGTTCGCCGCCCCTGACGCCGTTTGGAGGAACGGGCATGGCCAAGGCGGGAGGTGCGGGCGGGGAGCGCGACGTCGCCCTTTTGGACGGGACGGCGCGGACCGACGTCTCGAAGGGCGAGACCTTGTCGGATTGGCATGCGCGATACGACCGCTGGCTGTCGGCCCAGATCCGTCGCCGGTTCTCTAGCCAGAGCGGCGAGGACATCACCCAGGAAACCTGGCTGCGGATGGCGGCGCTCGACAGCTTCGACGCCATTCGCCACCCGAAGGCCTTCCTGCTGCGAGTGGCCAGCAATCTGGCGCTGGGGCAGGTGAGACGCGGCGCGGTGGCGGAACGTTTTGCGGCCGTGACGCCGACGGTGTCGCATGAGGACGCCGATCAGCTAGAGACGGTCTTCTTCCGGCAGATGGTCCTCGACTTGCCACAACCTCTCCGAGATGTCTTTCTGCTCTCCCGTGTGGGCGGACTGACCAACAGTCAGATCGCCCACCAGCTAGGTATCAGTCCAAAAACGGTCGAATGGCGTATGACGCGGGCTTTGGCGCGCTGCGCCGCCCAAGTTCGACGCTAAGGATGGGGCATCGCATGGCTGGCCCGAAGGCCCGTATGAGCGCCGCCGATATCGAAGCGGCAGAGTGGCACGGACGCCTGGGCGCCCGGAATGTCGACACCCGCACGATCGAAGATTTTTTCGCCTGGCGTCAGTCGCCCGCGAACGCTGCGGCCTATGCACGGGTGGAAACCGTCTGGTCGGGGACGGCACGACTGGCGGGCGATTCCCAGGTGACCGGGGCGCTTTCCGCCGCCTTCTCGCGGCGGACGCAGCAGCGTCGGCCGCCACGGCTGCTTCTGGGCTTGGCCGCCGTCGGCGCGGCGGCGGCGCTCGCGGGGGGCTTCAGCTTCTGGCTGCAGTCCCGAACCGTCTTTTCGACAGGCGTCGGCGAAGAGCGAGTGGTCCGGCTCGCCGACGGTTCGTCGGTCCGTCTCGACACCGCCTCGCGGGTGAGGGTCAGGTTCGACGGCGATCGCCGGTTCATCGAGCTGCAGGAAGGCCAGGCCTTCTTCACGGTGGCGCATGACGCGAGCCGACCCTTCGTGGTGGCGGCCGGCGACGCCAGGGTCACGGCGCTCGGCACGGTCTTCGATGTCCGTCGCGACGGGGCGGGCGTGAAGGTGGTCCTAGTGTCCGGAGCCGTGGAAGTGGCTGACAGCGCTGGCGCGGCGAAACGCATGACCGCCGGCCAGCAGGCCAAGGTGACCAAGGCGGGGGTGACCACCAGGGCGGCGGACGTGGACGTGGAAACGGGATGGGTCGACGGCCGCATCGTCTTCCGGGACGCCCCGCTGCGGGCGGCGGTGGCGGAGGTGAACCGCTACCTGCCGGAGAAGATTGTACTGGACGAGAAGGTGACCGGTCGGGCGTCGGTGAACGGGGTGTTCAGGACGGGAGATCGCGACGCCTTCGTCTCGACGGCGACCGAGGTGTTCGACCTCAAGGCCTCGGCCGGACCGGGCGGAACCATCGTCCTGGCGGGGCGGAACGAATGAGCTGAGGGCGAGCGCCAGGGTCTTTCGGGGGCTCAGCCATCTCTTCCCAAACGCCATGGAGCGTTGTGGGGAGTCCTGAAGATGAAACGTCTGAGTTTAGTGTCCGCCAGCGCGATTGCGGCCTGCCTGTTCGCGGCCAGCCCGCCCGCCTGCGCCCAGGAAACGCGCGCCTTCAACATTCCCGCCGGCTCGCTTCGCGACGCCTTGAACCTGTTCGCGGCCCAATCCGACCAGCAGATCCTGTTTTCGAGCGACCTGGTGGCGGGACAGCGAACCGCCGGATTGAGCGGCGCCTATGCGCCCTCGGTCGCCCTTGATCGACTGCTAGCGGGCACGGATCTGGTCTGGAAGGAGACCCGACCCGGGGTGATCTTTCTTGGCGCGGCTGACGCCGCGACCGACGAGGTCACCCTGCTCGAGGAGGTAGTCGTCACCGGCAGCCTGTTGCGCGGCTCTGGACCCCTGTCGTCGCCGGTCGTGGTTCTGGATCGCGACGCGTTGGATCGGCGGGGTCGCGCGACCGTGGCGGACGTGCTCGCGGATCTGCCGCAGAACTACGCCGGGTCGGGCACGCCGGCGGCGGCGCTGGGGTTCGTGGATAGTTCGGGTGGCAACAGCGCCCTGGCGACGGGGATCAACCTGCGGGGGCTGGGTGTCGGTTCGACCCTGACCCTGGTGAATGGCCGTCGGCTGGCGGGGACAGGATCGCGCGGGGCCTTCGCCGACGCCTCGGCCCTGCCGTCGGCGGCGGTGGCGCGCGTCGATGTCCTGCTGGACGGGGCGTCCGCCCTCTACGGATCGGACGCCGTGGCGGGGGTGGTCAACATCATCATGCGGCGTGAGTTCGACGGCCAGGAGAGCCGGCTGCGGATCGGCGCGCTGAAGGGCGGGGGCGAGGAGGCGATCGTCTCCCATATGGCGGGTCGTTCGTGGGACACCGGGGTGGCCTACCTGGCCTACGAACACCAGTCGACCAAGGGGCTGAGTATGCGCGACCGGCCCTATACGGCCGATGGAGACCTGCGACCGTTTGGCGGGACGGACCGGCGCAGCCTCTTCTCTTCACCGGGGAATATCGTAGCGGTGTCCGGCGGCGCCTTCGCGTCGCAATGGGCGATCAGACTTGGCACCTCGGGTTCGGCAGAGGGCCCGGCCGACTTCGCGGCCGGGGAAGCCAACGGGACGGCCCTGCTGTCGGGCGCGGACCTCATGCCGGATGTACGGCGCGACAGCCTCTATGCGCGGGTGCGGCAGTCGGTCGGCGACCGCTTTGAAGCCAGCGCAGACTTGCGCTTCAGCCATCGTGCGTACGGCATGGACAATGCGCCGACGAGCACGGTGTTTCCCGTATCCGCCGCCAATCCGTATTTCGTTTCTCCCAACGGCGCGCCTGTCCACCTGATCGCCTATTCCTTCTACGGCGATCTTGGACCGACACGGATGAAGGGGAGCTCGCGGAGCCTGGGGGTCACGGCCGGCGGCGTCTACGACCTTGGGGCGGGCTGGTCTTTGGACGGCTATCTCGGCCTGGCGGAAGAGCGCGGCGAGAGCCTGATCTTCAAGGCCGTCAACAGCGCCTTCCTCGCCGAGGCGCTCGGGAATGTTCCGGACAACCCGAACACGGCCTACAGCCCTGGCCGAGACGGCTATTTTAATCCGTTCGGCGCAGGGAAGGCCAATGACCTGGCGGTCCTCGACTTCATCAGCCAGGGCTATTCTCACAGCCTGGAACGGAGCCGCTCCGGCTCGGCGAACCTGATCGCGAGCGGGCCGCTCATGACACTGCCGGGCGGCGATCTCGATCTGGCCGTGGGGGTCCAGGCCCGGCGGGAGAGCCTTGCCTCCAGAACCCGCAACCTGCTTTCAGCGACGGCGCCGCAGGAGATTATCGAACCCGAATATGAGCGGTCTGTCCTGGCGGCGTTCGCGGAAGTCCGCATCCCCCTGGTGGGAGCCGCCAATCGCCGACCGGGCGTCGAGCGTCTCGAACTCACGGCGGCGGCGCGGTTCGAGGACTATGACGACTTCGGCTCCACGACCAATCCGAAGATCGGGGCGGTCTGGTCGCCCGCGCGCGGCTGGAACCTGCGGGCGTCCTACGGAACATCTTTCCGGGCGCCGGCCCTGACCCAGATGTTCGACGCCTCGGCGGCGACGATGACGACCGTGCCGCGCGGCGACGGCCTGCGAATTCTGAGCGTCTATCTCTACGGAGGAAATCCCGACCTCGGGCCGGAGACGGCGACGACCTGGACCGCCGGTTTCGACTATGCGGGAGATAGGGGCGCGCGATTGAGCCTCGGCTACTTCGACACGCGGTTCTCGGACCGGATCACCCAACCCGTCAGCGAGAACCTCCAGGCTGTTTTGACGGACCCGTCGCTTGCACCTTTCGTGCGGCGGATCGATCCGGCGAACGATCCCGCCGACCTCGCCCTGGTGCGGTCCTATGTCGATGCGCCCGGCTTTCCG
Source organism: Brevundimonas sp. P7753 (assembly GCF_013386595.1). Lineage (NCBI taxonomy): Bacteria > Pseudomonadati > Pseudomonadota > Alphaproteobacteria > Caulobacterales > Caulobacteraceae > Brevundimonas > Brevundimonas sp. P7753. The sequence goes on from NZ_JACARP010000062.1 coordinate 27,924, forward strand.
GCAGCGGGTCTCTATCCTCCGGAAGCCTACGGCGCCATCCTGGATGGACGATGGGTCAACGCAGCTGCTGTCGAGGTCCGGGGAATCGATTTCGCCGGCTCCTATCCCCTGATCATCGGCGCTCAGCAGTTTTCCCTCGATGTCTCCGGGTCCTGGTTGCTCGCCTATGATCAGCAGACCACGCCGGCGGCGCCTTTGCGTTCGGTGCGCGGCTTGATCGGCTATCCTGCGGAATTCCGGTCACGTGCGGGCGTTTCCTGGACAGGAGGCCCATTCACGGCGGGCTTCTCATGGACCCATGTCGCCGCCTATGAGGATCGAGCTGGCGCCAGGATCGATGCCTGGAACACAGCTGACCTTCAACTGGGGTGGGAAGCTGGAGACGGCCTCCGCGCCCTGTTCAACGTCCAGAACCTCTTCGACGCCGATCCGCCCTTCTACGACTCCCCTGCGGGGGTCGGCTTCGATCCTGGCGGCGCGGACGCCCTTGGTCGGGTCATCTCCCTTCAGCTGATCAAGCGCTGGTAGGCCGCCATGGCAAAGCGCAACACCCTCGCCGTGGCGGGGATCGCCTTCGCATGCCTGCTTTGGGCGAGCGAGGGCAGGGCGGAGAAGCGGCCCGCCGTCGTCGACGACATCCTGTCGATGTCGAGCTTCGGGGCTTCCTCCCTGTCGCCGGATGGGCGCTATGCCGTCTGGGAGCGGCAGGGGCCCTATGACCAGGGACCGCGCTTCGACCGCGACTGGCGTTCCGCCTGGAGTTCAGGGATGCTGGCGGTGGCGGACCTCGAAGCAGGAAGCCCGCCGAGGCCTATGGCGGGCGGGGCGAAGGGGCTGCTGCTGGGGCCCTGGTCGCCGGACGGACGTCGTCTCATCGTCTATCGGCTGGTCGGTGAAACGGCTGAGGCCGGGGTCGCCGACGCCAGGACGCTTCAGGTGCGATGGACCGGAATGACGCCGGACATGCCGCTGAACGGCGCGGGCGCCGGCTGGCTCGACGCCGACCGGTTCGTGTTGAGCGTCAGGCCCGAGGGCGGCACCCCGTGGCAGCTTCGCTTCCAGACGCCGGGGGCCGAGCTCCAGGCCGAACGTTGGCGGCGCAGCCGCGAGGGACGGACGCCTTCGCGACTGGTTCTGGACAGTCGGGACGCCGCCGTATCGGCTGACGATCCGGTCGACGCCCAGGTCCTGATGACGGTGCGCGCCGAGGACGGCGCGACAACCAGCACGCTCAAGGCGCCGATACGAGACCTTCAAACTTCTCCGAACGGCCGCTGGACGGCCGTCCTGACCCAGGGCGAGGCGACGCCGTTGCGGCCGGAGGAAAGGACCGTCCAGAGCGCGGTGTTGCGGCGCGGACGGCTCGTCCTTGTGGAAAGCGCCACTGGCCGCACCATGGCCGTGGACACCGCGCTGGACGTCGCGCCCAACCTGTTGCGTTGGTCAGCGGACTCCCGCGAGGTCGTCGTCTGGGCGCGACGCGACGGTCAGACCTGGCGGGAGGGCGGGTTGATCCGCGTGTCGACGGATGGTGTGACGCGGAGCGTCGAGACTGCGGGTCTGGAGCCCCGGGAGAAGGGGCGCACGATCGACGACCTGAGACCAGCCCGGGTTGATTGGGTTGGCGATCGCCTGTTGTTCTACGCCCGTCCACGAGACGGCGAACGCTTCGACTGGTGGCGCTTGGATTCGGATGGGCCGGTCGCCGTGACACGGCGGCTTGCCTCAGTCCCGGATAGACTGACTTCTGTGGGGCCTGACTTCGTCATCCTTGTCGCGGACGGCGGCCTTTGGCGGCTGTCGGCGACAGGCGAGATCGCGCGCGTCGTGGATGAGGGGCGCGGCCTGACATCCGCTGAACCCGTCAATTTGCTGGATACGGTGCGCAGCCGGGCGAACAGCGCCGCCCGACGGACCTGGTCGCCCCTTTTTGAGAAGGGACGATTGGCGGCCGTGACGAATGACGGCGGCCTGCTGTGGCGCTCACAGGAGCGTTGCGGCGGCGAGAGCAGGGTGCGGGCTGCGGTCGGCGAACGGGCCCTCCTGACCTGTGACATGGAAGGGGTCTCGACCCTTACGGTCGAAGGGCCAAGCGGCAGGCGCATGCTCGAGGCGCTGAACCCGGGTTTCGCCGACCTGGAGCTGGCGAAGCCCACGGCGATTACTCATCTGGATAGGCTTGGGCGCCCAACGGTCAGCTACCTGTACCGGCCGCCGGGCGTCCCGGCGGAGGCGATCCGCGGGGTCATCGTCAACTTCTACCCCGGGAGCGTTGATAGCGGCCGTTGGCGCGACGCACTGAGCCTGCGGTCGGGCATGCGGTCGCCGATCCTGGCCATGGGCGGCTACGCCGTCCTGTCGGCCAGCACGACGGCGGAAGACGAGAGCAAACGCGCCGAGATGCTGGACGACTTTGCGTCAGGGCTGAACCTGGCGATCGACGCCGCCATGGCAGCCGCGCCTGACCTGCCCTGGTCGCGGCTGGCCCTCTACGGCCATAGTTTCGGGGGCTACGGCGCCCTGGGCGTCGCGGCGCGCACAGATCGGTTCAGGAGCTATGTCGCCTCGTCAGCGCCGACCCTGACGTTCAGCGAGTGGGGAGAGCCCATGCCGGTCAGTCGGCTCTGGCCGAACGAAGGACCGACATGGAACCAGACCATTGGCGCGACCGAACGCGGACAGGCGGCGATGGGCGCTCCGCCATGGGCGGCGCCCGACGCCTACGCCAGAGCCAGCCCGATGCTGGGAGCGCCCTGCATTGCGGCGCCTGTCCTGCTGATCACGGCGGATGGGGACTATGTGCCGGCCACGCAGGCTGAAGTCATGTTCTCCGCCCTGCATCGCCTGGGCAAGCGCGTGCGCCTGGTCACCTACTGGGGCGAGGGACACGGCAAGGCGAGCCCCGCCAATTTCCGCGATCTCCACGGTCAGATCTTCCGGTGGCTGGACGAAACGATTGGAGCCAGCGGGGCTTCAGGCCTGAAGCCTTTGGTCCCAAGCCCGCACCCAACCCTCGAAGAGGGCCGCGACAAGGATGTCCGGGTAGCCCCCATGACGGATCAGGGCGTCACGTGTCAGGATCGCCTCGGTCGCGGCGCGGTCAATAACGCCGAGCGCGGCCAGCCGTCCGTCGAGCAGCCAGGGCCGTAGGTCCTCGAGGCCGTCCGCGATCATCCGGCCAAAGAAGGTGGTGAGCTCCCCCTTTGAACGTCGATTGAGAATCTCTGGCGGGAGCCGCTCCTGGAAGGCGAGCCGTGCGAGGGCGCGGTCTCGCCGACCGAGCGTGAGCTGGGGCGTCGACAGGCCCAGGCAGGCTTCGATCACGGGCTGGGACAGCAGGGGATGGAAGACGTCGACGGCGGCGGTGAGCCGGCTGGGACCATGGAGGCCGTGGCCCTGGAGCAGGCTGAGGACCTGAACGGTCTTGGCCGGTCCCCAGGCAGCGGCGTCTCTTAGCCATGGGTGGGGAGCTGACGGTGCTCCGAGAGGGGCGAAAAGGCCTAGGCTTGGATGCGCTGCATCGGCCTGTGCGCGGCGTCGTGCATCCCTCAGAAGAGTCCAGACGGAGCGCTCGTTGAGGCGGGCCAGCTGGACAAGATCGGGTGAGGCGAGCGCGCGCCAACCTTTCAGTCTCCAAAGATCGAAGAAGACTTCCGGCGTCGCGGGCTGAACCAGCATGCCGTCGCCGCCCTTGCCCGTGAACACGGCCTGGGCGCCAACATCGGCGCAACGGACGGCCCATTCATGGTCGAAGGCCCCATCAAGCGCGGCAAGCGAGGGGCGAAGGCGCTGCGGCGCGGCTTCGAGTTCTTCACGGGTGAGAGGCGAAGCGTGACGAGCGAAGGTCGTTACCTCGATGTCGAGATGTTCGGAGAGCCTATCGACGAAGCGGCGTTCATCCGCCCCTGGACCGGGACCAAAGGCGTTGAGCCAGAGGCGGACCGGGCGGCGCGGATGCAGCGCGGCCGCCACCAGGCTGGAGTCGAGACCGCCTGACACCTCGGCGGCGACGACGTCCGCCGCTGAGGCCAGGCCGTCCACGGCTTCGTCCACGGCCTCTCGGAGATGGGCGGCCGCCTCGGACGGCGTGAGTGCGATCAGGTCGGGGCGGTGAATATGAGCCGCGGGGCTCCAGAGGGTCGTCGTCTCGTCTGTGACGAGATCCCGCATCTCGCCGGGAAGGAGGGCGACAGGGCCGTCCAGCAGGAGCTCGGCGCCGAGGGCAAGGGGGTTCCTGACCGCCGCGGATATCCGCTCGACCGAAATCCGCCAGTCAGCCGCGACGGTCCGTATGAGGGCGTCAGGGACGTCAGACGCGACGAAGGTCAGGCCGTGAGCGGTCCAGACCACGGCTTCTCGTGCGCCGGAGGGATCGCGCAGCGCTGCGGAGACCGCCCCGGCCGGGTTGAGAATGACGCCGACGAAACGGCCCCAGATCCGCGCCAGGAGTTTGAAGTCATAGGCGCGACGATCTTGGTCATCGACGGCGGGAAAGACGGGACGTCTGCGGTCGAAAATGTCACCGATCAGGGTCCATGGGCCGATCTGACGGATGGACGGCGGGCGGGGACCCCAGGTGATCAGCCAAGTCAGTGATGACAAGGCGTGAGATACATAGCCAAGACGCTCCGCCTCGTCCCGAACCGCGCGAGACAGACGCTCGCCGTTCGGATCGTCCGGACGCCGGCCGCAAAGAAGAAACTCGCCCATCAGGCGGCCATGATGGGCGTGAAGCCGCTGACACGGTCGAGGGAATCGCCGACGACGGCGTCTCCGACCTGGACCCAGCAGTGGGCGAAGAAGGGCCAGGTTCGCACGCCGAACACCCAGTCGGCGTCCAGGCCGCGCTGGCGGAGATGACGATGCAGCATCCAGGACCGTTGGAGGCAATCGCCTTCGAAGGGGGCCCAGGGACGTATGATTTCGAATGCGGTCGCCTCGCGCAAAACGGCGGCGAGATCGCGCCGGCCTGGCTTTTTGTTCTGGCGTCGAGCGGCCTGGAGCAAGGCGGGAAGCGAACGGCGCTTGAACGCGAAGGTGCCCGAAAGAGCGTTGAAGAAGGCTCGCGCCTGAACAACTCGCGACGATGGAGCCGCTAGGCGGAGAGCTTTTGTCGCCAGCGGGAGGGCGCGCCGAGTGGGCTCGCGCGTCGCTGAAGTCAGCCCGGCGACGGCGAGATCGTTCAGAATCGTCGGCTCCGCGGCAACGCCCCCGCCTTGGCGAACAGAATGCAGCAGGGCGGCGGCGCCGACCATGAGGATATAGGCGTCGGCCTTCACATCCAGGACCACGATGTCTTCATCCACCCACGCCAGATGCACGCCGGGCGCGAGATCGATCTCCGGTAATCGAGGCATGGCGGGTCTCCGGGCCGGCAACCGGGCGGCCGCCTTTGGCGGCCGCCCGGCGCGTCTCACATGGGGAATTTCGACCACAGGCCGGCCGTTTCGACGAAGTCGCCGCGGATCTCCAGCCGGGTGAGATCTTGTGCGCTGCCGACGCGCACCAGTTTCAGCACTTGGGTCTGCATGTCAGTCTCCTGGTTCAATTCGCCACCTATCGTGGCGGACCCAGAGAGCGCCCGGAGCGACGGTCGGTGAAGCTATATCTGGAGTATATCTTGCGTCGTCGGTCGCTCAGCGGCCGGGCTTGGGGCGCGCCTTGGCGAGGGCGTCTTGGCCCGTCCGGATCCAGGCGAGGGCTTCGGTCTGGGCCGCGCTCGCATCGGCCAATCGATCAAACATTGCTGTCACCGCGCTGACGATCGTGCGGACGTCGAGATCAGCAATGCGCTCGCCCTGAGTTCTGTAGAAGGATTGGAGACCGACCGTAAGGGAGGTGACGAGCTGGTTGTCGGCGGTGAGAACGGCGAGCTCAGGCGCTCCTATGGAAACCGCCATCGCCAGAGCATGGGGGTCGCTTCGAGTAGCGCGGGCGAAGCGATGGATATGGTCTGGATTATGACGGGCCTCGCCCGCCTCGAAGCGTTGGTAGGTGCGCAGCGGCATGTTCATGGCGTCGGCGACTTCGCTCGAGCTCATGCCGCGCAGGCGTCGAACGGCCCGGATCGCCGATGAGAGCAACGCGCCGTCATGCGTAGAGGCCGGCGGAACGCCTTTCGTTTCCGCATCCATTTTGCACCCCGTGATTGCAGCCGTTGAGGCCGGAACGACGTGTAGCGACGAAGACCGCGCCGCTTTCCGGCGCGTCCACCGCCAGCGTTCGGCGGGATGGCGACGTTCTTCGGCGCGAGAGAACGTTGGTGTCCCTCAACTCATTGGAGAACCCGGCCTCGCTGTTCAATAGTTTTTTGATCCGAGGGGAGGTGACATTGTGACCCGCAACCGCGATCCGTTCCATCAGGCGCTTGGCAGCCTGAGGTTGCGCGTGGAGCAGGGCCTCTATGGCGCGGGGCGGCCTGTCGTGATCGTCGAGGAGGCGCAACGCCTGCGATTGTCGACCACGCCGGTGCGCGAGGCCCTGGCCTGGCTGGCCGGCGCGGGCCTGGTCGAACGCGCCCCGCTCGGCGGCTACGTCACCCTTCAACTGGATACGGCGACGGTGCGTGACCGCCTGGCCTTCCGCCTTCATTGCCTCAGGCTCAGCCTTGAAGGCACAGGCGGCCTTCCGGCCGCGCTGACGCCGGATGAGGACGGCGCGCGGGCCATGCTCCATCGCGATCTCGACCGTCTGGTCCAGAGCAGCGGAAGCGACGCCCTCCTTGACGCCTTTCGGCGGGTCTCGTCGCGCCTAGCCCAGATCAGAGGAGCGGAGGAACAGGTCTTCGCCGACCTGGACGACGAAGCCGCCGGGATCTCCACTCTTCTGGCCCAGGCGGACATCCAGGCGCTCGAAGCCGCGCTGAGCCGTTACCATCATCGCCGGATGGAGGCCGCAGCCCTCCTTGTGCTGGAAGCCACGACCGGGGCTCCGCCGGACATCGCGGGCGATCCGTCGTGAAGGGGCGGCTGGTTGGCCTGGCCGTGGGAGCGGTCGCCGGGTTGACGGCGGGGACCCAGATGTTCGCCTGGACCTACGG
>NZ_JACARP010000063.1:0-14402 GCF_013386595.1 Brevundimonas sp. P7753
GCCCTGTTCAAGGCGCTGGCGGGTGGCTGGGATCAGGTGCCCAATCCCGAAGCCTGATCCTCGGATCATCGCTGAAAACAGAAACGCCCGGCAGGTTCGACCCCGCCGGGCGTTTTCTTTTGAGCCATGTCGCACGATTTTCGCGCCTACAGACGTGACCCCGGCCCGAATAATGCTCTAGGGAGGAAGCCGTGACCCTCCCCCGCCGCCGAGATCGTCGCCGAGGCTTCGCCCGCGACGGCGCTGACCCATGCCCGACGGGTCGTGGTCAAGATCGGCTCCTCCCTGCTGATCGATCCCGCCACCCGCGCCGTGGCCCGCGACTGGCTGGCCTCCCTGGCCCAGGACATCGCCGCCCTGCGCCAACAAGGGCGGGAGGTCATCGTCGTCTCCTCCGGCGCCGTGGCCCTGGGGCGCGGACGGCTGAAGACCTCGCCGGGCCGGCTTCAGGACAAGCAGGCCGCCGCCGCCGTCGGCCAAACCCTGCTGATGCACGCCTGGGAAGAGGCCCTGGCCCCCCATGGCCTGATCACCGCCCAGATCCTGCTGACCCGCGACGACACCGAGCGCCGCCGCCGCTGGCTCAACGCCCGCGCCACGGTCGAGGCCCTGCTGGCCCATGGCGTCGTTCCCGTGGTCAATGAGAACGACACCGTCGCCACCGAGGAAATCCGTTACGGCGACAACGACCGCCTGGCCGCCCGCGCGGCGCAACTGGCGCGCGCCGACCTGCTGATCCTTCTTTCCGACGTGGACGGCCTCTACACCGCCGACCCGCGCCGCGACCCGAACGCCCGCCACCTGCCCCTGATCGAGACACTCGGTCCCGACATCCTCAGCATGGCGACCGGCGCCAATGCTGAGGCCGGGGTCGGCACCGGCGGCATGGCGACCAAGCTGGCGGCGGCCCAGATCGCCCGCTCGGCCGGCTGCGCCACTGTCATCGCCTCGGGCCTGACGCTTCACCCGTTGAAGGCTGTGACGGAGGGCGTGCGCGCCACCCTGATCACCGCCCCCGCCACGCCGCTCGCCGCCTGGAAGCAGTGGATCGCCGGCAGCATGTCTCCGGGCGGCGCCCTGACGCTGGACGACGGCGCCGTGCGCGCCCTGAAGTCGGGCAAGAGCCTGCTGCCCTCGGGCATTGTCTCGGTCCGCGGCACGTTTGAGAAAGGCGACAGCCTGCGACTGCTCGACGCCAGCGGCGCCGTGGTCGGCGTCGGCCTGGCGTCCTATCCCGCCGACGAGATCGCCCTGATCCGAGGCCGCCATTCGGATGAGATCGAGACCCTGATCGGCTATCGCGGCCCCTCGGTCGTGATCCACCGCGACGACCTGGTGCTGGAGACCCGATGACCGACACAAACGTCTTAATGCTCGACATGGGCCGCCGCGCCCGCGCCGCCGCTGACGCCCTTCGCGCCACCACGCCACAGGCCCGCACCGAGGCCCTGACCCGGCTCGCCGTCGGCCTGCGCGCCGCCGAGGCCGAGATCCTGGCCGCCAACACCCGCGACATTGAAAACGCCCGCGCCTCGGGCCTGACCGAAGCCCTGATCGACCGTCTGGCCCTGACGCCCGCCCGCGTCGAGGGCATGGCCGTGGCCGTCGAGACCATCGCCGCCCAGCCCGATCCGGTCGGTGCCGAGATGGCCCGCTGGACCCCCGCCAACGGTCTGGACATCGCCCGCGTCCGCACCCCCATCGGCGTGCTGGGCGTCATCTACGAGAGCCGGCCCAACGTCACCGCCGACGCCGCCGCCCTGTGCATCCGCTCGGGCAACGCCGCCATCCTGCGCTGCGGTTCGGACTGCCTGGAATCCTCGCGCGCCATCGCCGCCGTGGTCGCCCGCGCCGTTGTTGAAGCCGGTCTGCCCGCCGACGCGATCCAGCTGGTCCCCGTCCCTGATCGCGAAGCCGTCGGCGCCATCCTGTCAGGGCTGGAGGGGGCCATCGACCTGATCATCCCGCGCGGCGGCAAGAGCCTGGTCGCCCGCGTTCAGGCCGAAGCCAAGGCCCCTGTGCTGGGCCACTTGGAGGGCCTGTGCCACACCTATCTGGACGCCGCCGCCGACCTCGATGTCGCCCGCCGCGTCGTCGTCAACGCCAAGATGCGCCGCGTCTCGGTCTGCGGCGCGACCGAAACCCTGCTGGTGGACCGCGCCGCCGCCACGCGCCTGCTGCCCGCCGTCGCCGCCGACCTGATCAAGGCGGGCTGCGAACTGCGCGGCGATACTGAGACCCGCGCCCTGGTCCCCGAAGCCGCCGAAGCGGTTGAGGCCGACTGGACCACCGAATACCTGGCCCCCATCCTGTCTGTGCGGGTCGTGGATGGCGTGGACGGCGCGGTGGATCACATCCGGGCTTACGGCTCGGGCCACACCGAGGCGATCATCACCACCGACGCTGACGCCGCCGAACGTTTCGTGGGCGGCGTCGACAGCGCCATCGTCCTCATCAACGCCTCGACCCAGTTCGCCGACGGCGGCGAATTCGGCTTCGGCGGCGAGATCGGCATCTCGACCTCCAAGCTGCACGCCCGCGGCCCCGTCGGCGCCGAACAGCTGACCACCTACAAGTATGTGGTGCGCGGTCAGGGTCAGACGCGCCCCTGAAGATCGGCCAGCGTCACTCAGACAGCGCTTCGCCACCCGCGAAAGAAATGCTGCACCGCACACGTTTGAATGGACAAAAACACCCTTCACGCAGCTTAAAACAGCAACTCATACCTGTAACGATCATTTTTTAACGTCACTTCGGATTATATTTGCACATAGGCGCGGGATTTCGCTTAATGAGCAGATGCAAAAAGGTGGCCGTTCCAACCCTGGTGGTTTTCTGATCGAACAGCGTCGGCTGGAGAAACAGCCCGCTGAGCTGCGCGTGCGCGCCTTCACGGAGATCACGCTAAAACCGACCGCCGACAGCGGAACGGCCCAGGCGTCGCGCTGCACCGACTGCGGCGTGCCCTTCTGCCAGAACGCCTGCCCGCTTCAGAACAACATCCCCGACTGGCTGGCCCTGTCGGCGGACGGCGACCTGCGCGAGGCCTGGCGCGTCGCCGCAGCCACCTCGACCATGCCGGAAATCTGCGGCCGCATCTGTCCGCAGGACCGCCTGTGCGAGGGCGCCTGCACCCTGCAACAGTCAGGCTGGGACGGCGTCACCATCGGCTCGGTCGAGGCCTGGATCGCCGACACCGCCTTCGACAACGGCTGGGTCGAGCCCATCCGCCCCCTGGCCGAGCGCGGCCAGAGCGTCGCCATCGTCGGCTCAGGGCCCGCTGGCATGGCCGCAGCCGACCGTCTGCGCAGCGAAGGCTACGCCGTCACTGTCTATGATCGCCACGACCGCGCGGGCGGCCTGCTGACCTACGGCATCCCCGGCTTCAAGCTGGAGAAGCGCATCGTTCAGCGCCGCATCGACCGCCTGATCGAGGGCGGGGTCGAGTTCGTGTTGAACACCTCGGTCGGGGCCGACATCTCGATGGACGAGTTGCGGTCGCGCCATGACGCGGTGCTGCTGGCCATGGGCGTCTATCAGGCCCGCACCCTGGCCGTTCCCGGTCGAGGGTCCGATGATACGGTCGCCGCCCTCGATTTCCTGATCGCCCAGAACCGCGTCGATTGCGGCGACGCCGCCGATACGTCCGCGCCCCACGCCGCCGGTCGCGACGTGGTCGTCGTCGGCGGCGGCGACACGGCCATGGACTGCATCCGCACCGCCATCCGTCAGGGGGCGAACAGCGTCGTCTGCCTCTATCGCCGGGACCGCGAGAACATGCCCGGCTCGGCCCGCGAGGTGCAGAACGCCGAGGAAGAAGGGGTCCGCTTCGAATGGCTGGGCGCGCCCAAGGCCCTGATGTCCAAGGGTGATGCGGTGACGGCCGTCCGCGCCCAGCGCATGGCCCTGACCGAGGGCTCCGCCGGCGGCCGCCGCGACATCGCCCCCGTGGCCGGCTCCGACTTCGACCTGCCCGCCGATCTGGTGATCGAGGCCTTGGGCTTCGAGCCAGAAGCTTTCGCCGAGCAACTCGACGCCGGCCTCGGCCTGACCAAATGGAACACCGTGCAGGTGGCGCGCGGCGGTTTCGCCACCACCCTGCCCGGCGTGTTCGCCGCCGGAGACGCCGTGCGCGGCGCCTCCCTTGTCGTCTGGGCCGTGCGCGACGGCCAGGACGCCGCGGCTGAAATCGACCGTTACCTGCGCGCGCGTACCGAGGAAGCCGCGGCATGACCGACGCATCGCAACAGAACTGGCTGGCCCAGTATGAAGAAGACCGCGCCCGCCTGATCGAAGGCGGCGCCTATGACCCGTCGTCGGAACGCGACGCCTGCGGCGTGGGCCTGGTCTGCGCCATCGACGGCAAGCCGCGCCGCGAGATCGTCGACATGGCTATCCAGTCGCTGAAGGCCGTGGCCCACCGCGGCGCGGTCGACGCCGACGGCCTGTCCGGAGACGGCGCCGGCATCATGATCGAGCTGCCCCAGGCCTTCTTCGCGGCCCAGGTGCGCGCCGTCGGCCAGACCCTGCGCCCCGGCCCCATCGCGGTCGGCCAAGTCTTCCTGCCGCGCACCGACCTGGGCGCCCAGGACCACGCCCGCGCCATAGTCGAGACCGAAGCCATTCGTTCGGGCTTCTACATCTACGGCTGGCGCCAGACGCCGATGGACCTGTCCGTCATCGGCGTCCGCGCCGACGCCACCCGGCCCGAGATCGAGCAGATCATGCTGGCCGCGCCCGAAGGCATGGAGATCGAGGAACTGGAGCGCGAGCTCTTCCTGTGTCGTCGCCGCATCGAAAAGGCGGTGCAGGCGAGCGGCCTGAACGGCTTCTATCTCTGCTCCCTGTCGGCCCGCTCCATCGTTTACAAGGGCATGGTCCGCGCCGAGCTGCTGGGTCAGCTGTATCACGACCTGAACGACCCCACCGTCGTCGCCGGCTACGCCGTCTTCCACCAGCGCTATTCGACCAACACCTTCCCCGAGTGGAAGCTGGCCCAGCCCTTCCGCATGCTGGCTCACAACGGCGAGATCAACACGCTTCAGGGCAACCTGAACTGGATGCGCAGCCACGAGATCCGCATGGCGGCCTCGGCCTTCGGCGACCGTGACCATGAGGTCAAGCCGGTGGTCCAGCCAGGCGGCTCGGACTCGGCGGCCCTGGACAATGTGTTCGAGGTTCTGGTCCGCGCCGGGCGCCCCGCCCCCCTGGCCAAGGCCCTGCTGGTGCCCGAGGCCTGGTCCTCCGACGACGTAGTGATGAAGCCCGAGCACCGCGCCCTCTACGCCTACTGCAACGCGGTGATGGAGCCGTGGGACGGTCCCGCCGCCCTGTGCGCCGTCGATGGCCGTTGGGTCGTGGCCGGCAAGGACCGCAACGGTCTGCGGCCCCTGCGCGCCGTCGAGACCGTGGACGGTCTGCTGCTGGCGGGCTCGGAAGCCGGTCTGGTTCCCCTGCCCGAGGGCCGGGTCAAGCGCCGCCTGCACATCGGCCCCGGCAAGCTGATCGCCGTCGATCTGAAGCATGGCCGCCTCTACGACGAGCATGAGGCCGTCGACGCCCTCGCCGCCGCCCAGCCCTATTCGGACTGGCTCGACAACATGGTCGATCTGGAGCCCATCATCGGCCCCGGACCCGAGCCCCGCGCCGCTGTCGGCGAGGCCCTGATCCGCCGCCAGATCGCCGCCGGCTTCAGCCGCGAGGATCTGGACCTTCTGCTGGACGCCCTGGTCCGCGACGGCAAGGAGGCCGTGGGTTCGATGGGCGACGACGCCCCGCCCGCCGTCCTGTCCAGCCTGCCGCGCCCCCTGGCCCACTACTTCCGCCAGAACTTCAGCCAGGTGACGAACCCGCCCATCGATCCCCTGCGTGAAGCGGGAGCCATGAGCCTGAAGACCCGCTTCAAGAACCTGGGCAATATCCTGGCCCAGGACGAGGCCCAGACCGAGGTCTTCGTGCTGGACAGCCCGGTCCTGACCACCGGCATGTATCAGCGGATGCTGGGCGTCATCGCCGACGGCTCGACCACGGTGATCGACTGCACCTACCCGCTGCCCGCCGAAGATGACCGCCCTGGCGCAGGCCTGCGTCAGGCCCTGGACCGCATCCGCGACGAGGCCGAGGCCGCCGCCCGCGAAGGCGCCACCCTGATCGTCCTGACCGATGAGCACGCCTCCGCCGAGCGCCTGGCCGCGCCCATGATCCTGGCCACCGCCGGGACCCATGGCCGCCTGATCGCGGCGGGCCTGCGCACCTATTGTTCATTGGTGGTGCGTTCGGCCGAGACCCTGGACCCCCACGCCTTCGCGGTTCTGGTCGGGGTCGGCGCCACCGCCGTCAATCCGTGGCTGGCGCAGGAGCTGTTCCAGGACCGTCTGGATCGCGGAGCCTATCCGGGCCTGACGCTCCACGACGCCTGTCTCAACTACAAGCACGGCATCGAGGCCGGCCTGCTGAAGGTGCTGGCGAGGAAGGGCATCAGCATCATCTCCGCCTATCGCGGCGGCTGCGAGTTCGAGGTCCTGGGCCTGTCCCGCGCCTTGGCCGCCGAGTTCTTCCCCGGCGCCCCGTCGCGCATCTCCGGCATCGGCCTGGCCGGTCTGGAGCAGGCGGCGCTCAAGCGCCATGCCCTGGCCTTCGGCGCGGCGGTCCCCTCTCCCTCGATGGGCGGCTTCTTCCGCATCCGTGCGGGCGGCGAGGCCCACGCCCATGACGCCAAGACCATCCACCTGTTGCAGGACGCGGTGAATCGCGGCGACTACAAGCGCTTCAAGCAATACTCCGCCGCCGTCCGCGAGCAGCCGGACCTGGCCCTGCGCGACCTGCTGGACTTCAAGGAGGGCCTGACCCCTGTCCAGTTGCACGAGGTCGAGAGCGTCTCGGACATCCGCCGCCGCTTCCTGTCCCAGGCCATGTCGCTCGGCGCCCTCAGCCCTGAGGCGCATGAGACCCTGAACATCGCCATGAACCGGATGGGCGCGCGCGCCGTGTCCGGCGAGGGCGGCGAGGACCCCGCCCGCTACGTCCCGCGCCCGAACGGCGACAACGCCAACTCGGCGGTCAAGCAGGTGGCCTCGGGCCGCTTCGGCGTCACCGCCGAATACCTGAACCAGTGCCGCGAAATCGAGATCAAGGTGGCCCAGGGCGCCAAGCCCGGCGAGGGCGGCCAGCTGCCCGGCTTCAAGGTCACCGAGTTCATCGGCCGGATGCGGCACGCCGTGCCGGGCACGACCCTGATCAGCCCGCCGCCGCACCACGACATCTATTCGATCGAGGATCTGGCCCAGCTGATCTACGACCTGAAGGCGATCAATCCCGACGCCAAGGTCACGGTCAAACTGGTGTCGGCAACTGGCATCGGCGCCATCGCCTCAGGGGTGGCCAAGGCCAAGGCCGACGCCATCCTGATCGCCGGCCACAACGGCGGCACGGGCGCCTCGCCTCAGACCTCGGTCAAGCACGCCGGCATGCCGTGGGAGATCGGCCTGGCCGAGGCTCATCAGGTGCTCAGCCTGAACCACCTGCGCTCGTCGGTCAGCTTGCGCGCCGACGGCGGCATCCGCACCGGACGCGACGTGGTCATGGCCGCCCTGCTGGGGGCCGAGGAGTACGGCATCGGCACCTCGGGCCTGATCGCCATGGGCTGTCTGATGGTGCGCCAGTGCCATTCCAACACCTGCCCCGTGGGCGTCTGTTCGCAGGATGAGCGTCTGCGCGCCAAGTTCACCGGCACGCCGGAGAAGGTGGTCAACCTCTTCACCTTCATCGCCGAGGAGGTCCGTGAAATCCTGGCCTCCATCGGCGCTCGCACCATCGACGAGATCGTCGGTCGCACCGACCTGCTGCGTCAGACCCGGCGCGGCGGTTCGCATCTGGACGACCTGGACCTCAACCCTCTGCTGATGAAGGTCGACGTCGACCGTCCCGGCCGCTGGGCCGACAAGGTCCGCCGCCCGGTGCCCGACAGCATCGACGCCCTGGTGCTGAAGGACGCCGCCGCCTTCCTTGAGCGCGGCCAGACGCTGGAACTGTCCTATCCGCTGAACAACACCCAGCGCACCGCCGGCGCCGGCGTGTCGTCGGCCATCGTCCGCCGCTTCGGCCCGGAGGGTCCGCAGGGCCGTCTGAAGCTGAAGCTGGAAGGCATCGCCGGTCAGAGCTTCGGCGCCTTCGGCGCCAAGGGCCTGATCCTCGACGTCACCGGCGAGGTCAACGACTACGTCGGCAAGGGCCTGTCGGGCGCCGACATCCATGTCCGTCCCTATGAGTGGCGCGCCGACCAGCAGGTCTGCGGCAACACAACCCTCTATGGCGCCACCTCGGGCCGGCTGTTCGTGGCGGGCGCGGCGGGCGAGCGCTTCGCCGTCCGCAACTCCGGCGCCGAGGCCGTGGTCGAGGGTCTGGGCGCCCACGGCTGCGAATACATGACCGGCGGCCGCGTGGTCGTCCTCGGCGCCGTCGGCTGGAACCTGGCGGCGGGCATGAGCGGCGGCGAGCTGTTCGTGCTCGACGCCGAGGGCCGCGCTGCTCAGGCCCTGAACGGCGACATGGCCGGCGTCGGTCGCATCGAAGCCGAGGCCGAAGCCCGTCTGAAGGCCCTGATCGAGGCCCACGCCGCCGCCACCGCCTCGCCCCTGGCCCGGCGCATTCTGGCCGACTGGTCGGGCTTCGCGCCCCGCTTCGTCCGCATCGTGCCGAAAACCGTCCTCGCCGCCGAGGCTCTCAACACCGACGTCAGGCTGGCCCAACCGGCCTGACGTCGCCCTTCCTTTTCGCCCGCGTCTTCTCCCCGAGACCTTCATGAACCCATCGACGATCACCAAGGCCGCAGCATTCTGTTGCGGCCTTTTCGCCTTTGCGCTTTCGGCGCCCGCCCTAGCTGCGGCGCCGACCAATCTGCTGGCGCATCAGGTCCCGCTGGCGCTGGACGGCGCGGGCACGGCCTGGATTCTGACCTCGACGGCCCTGGTGCTGATGATGACCCTGCCGGGTCTGGCGTTGTTCTACGGCGGCATGGTGCGCAAGAAGAACCTGATCGCCACCATCGCCCATTCCACGGCGGCCATGGCCATCGTCACCGTCCTCTGGTTCGTCGCCGGCTACACCCTGTCCTTCGGCACCAGCGGCGCGGCCACCAACGGCTTCATCGGCGGGGTTCAGGCCCTCTTCCTCAACGGCGTCGGGGTCAAGACCGCCCACGCCCTGACCCCCGGCCTGCCCGAGTTCCTGTGGATCGGCTATCAGCTGACCTTCGCCATCATCACCCCGGCCCTGATCGCGGGCGCCTTCGCCGAGCGGATCAAGTTCTCGGCCAGCGTCCTCTTCTTCACCCTGTGGCACCTGATCGTCTATGCGCCGATCTGCCATCAGGTCTGGGGCGGCGGCTGGATGGGCGAACTGGGCGTGCTCGACTTCGCCGGCGGGGCCGTGGTCCACGTCAATGCGGGCGTGGCCGGTCTGGTCTGCGCCATCGTGCTCGGCCCACGTCATGGCTGGGGTCGCGACAACATGGCCCCGCACAACCTGGCCTTCACCGCCATCGGCACCGGACTGCTCTTCGTCGGCTGGATGGGCTTCAACGGCGGCTCGGCCGCGGGCGCCAATGAGATCGCCGCCGTCGCCGTCTTCAACACCCTGCTGGCCCCTGCCGCCGCCGCCGTCGGCTGGATCGCGGTGGAGTGGACGCTGAAGAAGAAGCCGACCCTGCTGGGCCTGCTGACCGGCGTGGTCGCCGGCCTGGTGGCCATCACCCCCGCCGCCGGCTTCGTCGACCCCAGGGGCGCCTTTCTCATCGGCCTGATTTCGGGGCCGGTCGCCTACGTCGGCGCCGTCTGGCTCAAACACAAACTCAAGTATGACGACAGCCTCGACGCCTTCGGGGTGCACGGCATCGCCGGCATAGCGGGCGCCCTGCTGACCGGGGTCTTCGCCAACGCCGCCATCAACCCCCTGGCCGAAGGCGCGACGGTCTGGAAACAGGCTGTCGGCCTGGGCGGCGCCATGCTGTGGAGCGCCGTCGGCACCTTCGTAGTGCTGATGATCTGCAAATACACCGTCGGCCTGCGCGTGGAGAAGGAGGCCGAGATCGAGGGCCTCGACTACAGCCAGCACGGCGAGGCCATGCACTGACGAACCGCCAGGCCGCTAAAGGTCCGTCGAACGGATCACGTGCTTGAAGGGGCGCCGCAATTCGGCGCCCCGTTCGCCCGTCCGCTCCGGCGATGAACCGGCGGTCAGCGCTTCTTGCCCAGTTCGGCGGCGATGTCCTTGGTCATGCGGCCGACCTTGCGGTGGGCGGCGGTGATCTGGTCCCGGGTCACGCCCCAGCGTTTCATCCAGTATTCGACAGCCTGACGCTCGGACAGGTCCAGCCGGTCCTTGTCGATAAAGCCGCGCTTGTCCTTGAGGCCCGCCATGATCTCTGTCTCCGTTTCCCTCCTGCCATAGGCCGATCCGAGGCCGGACGTTAGAGGCCCAGTCGTTTCAGACTCGGCTTCAGCGACGCGGCCCCCTTGCGAAACGCCTTCCATGGATCAGGCGATTGCAACAGATCGGCGGCGGACAGCAGGTTGAAGGCCTTGGGGTCCAGCCCCGGCTTCACCTGATCCCACGACAAAGGCCAAGCGATCCCGGCGCCGGGCCGGGCGCGCGGCGACCAGGGCGCGACGGCGGTGGCGGCGCGGCCATTGCGCAGATAGTCGAGGAAGATCTTTCCGCCCCGCGCCTTCTTGGCCAGTGTGGTGGTGAAGCGGTCGGGATGATCAGCCTTCAGCGCCTCCGACACGCCCTTGGCGAAGGCCTTGGCCTGATCCCAGTCGATGCGGCTGCGGGCCTCCGTCTTGATCGGGACGACCACGTGCAGCCCCTTGCCGCCGGTGGTCTTGACGAAGGGCGTCAGGCCCAGGGCCTCAAGGCGCGACTTCAACGCGAGGGCGGCGGCGACCACCGCATCGAAATCCAGCCCCTCATCGGGGTCCAGGTCGAAGGTGATCTGGTCCGGGGTCTCGGGGTCGCCCGGCTTGCAACCCCAGGGATGCAACTCCAACCCGCCTGACTGGCCAATGGCGATCAGGCCGCTGAGATCGGTGACCGCGACATAGGGCCGGCCCTCGCCTACCTTGATCGCCCGCAGACCGGGATGGCGGCCCGTCACGGCGTGGCGCTGAAAGAAGCGCTGCCCGTCGATACCGTCCGGCGCGCGGATGATGGAGACTGGGCGGTCGAGAATGTGGGGCAGCAGACGTTCGGCCACAGCCGTGTAATAGAGGATCAGATCGGCCTTGCTGACGGCGGCGTGGTCGTCGGTGGCGGGCCACAGGATCTTGTCGGGATGGGAGATAGTCACCCCCTCCACGATCATCTTGCCCGGTCTGGCGACAGGCGCGGGCGACTGCGGCGCGGCGACCACATCGTCAGGGGTCTTGTCCTCGCGCAGACCCTTGAACGCGGCCTGACGCAGGATGCCGTCCTTGGAATAGCCCGCGTGTTCGATCTCGGCGACCAGGACGGGCTCGACCCAGTTCAACTGGTCGTCCGCCTCAGGCGTGACGACGAAGGGCGAGCGTTCGGCGGCGACCGCCTTCAACGCCGGCGCCAGGGTTTTCATCAGGGCCGCCGAATAGCCTGTGCCGACCCGGCCCAGATAGCGCAGTCCGCCCTGGGTCATCACCCCGACCAGCAGAGAGCGGAAACGGGCTCCGCTGTCGGACGACCAGCCGCCGATCACGACCTCGTCGCGGCCTCGGCACTTGGACTTGACCCAGGTGGCCGAGCGGCCCGCGCGATAGGGGGCGTCCAGCTTCTTGGAGACGACCCCCTCCAGATGCATGCGACAGGCGCCTTCCAGAACCGCCGATCCTCGCGCGGCGAAATGGTCGGCGTAGCGCAGGCGCGCGGCGTGACCCTTCGCCGCCCGGTCGCACCAGGCCTGCAGCCGCGCCTTGCGGTGCGACAGCGGCAGGGGGCGCAGGTCCTCGGCGCCCTCGAACAGCAGGTCGAAAGCGAAATAGACCAGGTCGCTCGTCTTGCCCTCGCCGATCGCGGTCTGCAGGGCCGAAAAGTCCGGCAGGGCGTCGCCGTCCAGGGCGCACAGCTCACCGTCGACCACCGCGTCGGGCCAATGGGCCGCCTCGGCGGCCAGTTCGGGAAAGCGCTCGCTCCAGTCCAGACCCTTGCGGGTGCGCAGGATGGCGCGCCCGCCGCCCGTGGCGAGTTGCAGACGATAGCCGTCAAACTTGATTTCATGCACCCAGCCCGGCGTCGAGGGCGGGCGCTCGGCGATCTTGCACAGTTGGATCGGTACAAAGGCGTGGGGCTTGGTCAAGGGCTTGGGCGGCGCCTTTGACGGCCTGGGCGCGGCCTTGCGCACAGCCGGTTTGGACGCGCTCCACCGCCCATCCCCGGCCGCGATCTCGGTCATGCTGCGCCCGCTGACGACCGAGGCGTCGATGGCGGCCAGGGCCTCGCCTTCGCCGTCGACGGCGTATTCGTCCTTCTCCTTGAGAAGCAACCATTGGGACCGCTTGGAGGGCTTGCCGCGATCTGTCTTGAGCCGGATCAGGGCCCAGCCGCCCTTCAGCCGTTCGCCGTCCAGGGTCAGCTTGACGACGCCCTTCTCGAAGGCCGCGTCCACATCAGGGTCCTGAGGGCGCCATTCGCCGACGTCCCATAGCTGCACCGTGCCCGCGCCGTAGTTTCCCGCCGGAATGGTCCCCTCGAAGTCGCCGTAGTCGAGGGGGTGGTCCTCCACCTCGACCGCCAGACGCTTGACGTGGGGATCACGCGACGGCGCCTTGGTCACGGCCCAGGACTTCAACACCCCGTCGTGCTCAATGCGAAAGTCGTAGTGCAGACGGCTCGCCGCATGGCGCTGGATCAGATAGCGCAGACCGCTTTGACGGGCACTGGCCTTGCGCCCTTTCGGCTCCGGCGTGGCGCCGAAGTTCCGCTTGGCCTGATAGCTGTCCAGTTCACCGCGCGCCGTCATGGCCAGTGAACGCGTCACGCCGCCGAAAGCTTCACCCCGCGTCAGGCGGCGCCAATCTGGCCTCGACGACGCAGCGGAGCCTGCGGCAAGGCGCCCTTTGCGTCGCCGCTTTCGCCCGCCTCCGCCATCGGCTAGGCAGGAGGGAGCAAGAGACACAGGGTTCGACCAATGCGCGTGATCATTCTCGGCGGCGACGGCTTCTGCGGCTGGCCTACGGCCCTGCACCTGTCGGCGCGCGGCTGGGACGTGCTGATCGTCGACAACCTCAGCCGCCGCAACATCGACAACGAGCTGGAGGTCCAGTCCCTGACCCCCATCCGCACCATGGGCGAGCGCGTCGCCGCGTGGCGCGAGGTCTCGGGCCGCAGCATCGACTTCGTCAACATGACGGTGGGCCAGGAGTTCGACCGCCTGGTCGCCCTGATCCGCGACTGGAAGCCCGACAGCGTCGTCCACTTCGCCGAGCAGCGCGCAGCCCCTTATTCGATGAAGTCGGCGCGGCACAAGCTCTACACCGTCGATAACAACATCAACGCCACCCATCACCTGCTGGCCGCCATGGTCGAGAGCGGGCTGGACATCCACCTGGCCCACCTGGGGACCATGGGGGTCTATGGCTACACCACGGCGGGGCTGCGCATCCCCGAGGGCTATCTGAAGGTCACGGTCGACACCGACCACGGCCCGACCGAGCAGGAAATCCTGTTCCCGCCCAACCCGGGCAGCATCTATCACATGACCAAGACCCAGGACGCCCTGCTGTTCCAGTTCTACGCCCGCAACGACGCCCTGCGGATCACCGACCTGCACCAGGGCATCGTCTGGGGCGCCCAGACCGAGGAAACGAAGCAGGACGAGCGCCTGATCAACCGCTTCGACTATGACGGCGACTACGGCACGGTGCTGAACCGCTTCCTGATGCAGGCGGCGGTGGGATACCCGCTGACGGTGCATGGCTCAGGCGGTCAGACGCGGGCCTTCATCCACATTCAGGACACGGTGCGTTGCGTCGAACTGGCGCTGAACAACCCGCCGAAATCCGGCGACCGGGTCAAGATCCTGAACCAGATGACCGAGAGCCGCCGCGTCCGCGACCTGGCCCAGATGGTGGCCGACATGACCGGGGCCGAGGTCCACAATGTGCCCAACCCCCGTCAGGAAGCCGACGAAAACGAACTGGTCGTCGCCAATGACCAGTTCCGCGATCTGGGCTTGAAGCCCATCACCCTGGCCGAGGGTCTGATGGCCGACGTGACCGACATCGCCCGCCGCTACGCCGACCGCGCCGACCGCAGCAAGATCGCCTGCGTCTCGGCCTGGAACGACAAGCGCGCCGAAGCGCTGCAATCACAAGGCGTCGCTGTCACGCCCGCGCCCGCCGCCCGCATCGCCTGACCGGACCCTCATGACCCAGCCC
>NZ_JACARP010000064.1:0-37270 GCF_013386595.1 Brevundimonas sp. P7753
GCCATGACCCCCCCCCTGGCGGAACTGAGCGCGGTCAGCGTGGATTATGACGGCTTCCGCGCGTTGGAGGCAGCCAGCTTCTCGATCCATCCCGGCGAGATCGTCGGAGTGGTGGGGGAATCGGGCTCGGGAAAAACCACGGCCCTACGGGCTCTGATGGGCCTCACCCCCATCGCCTCGGGCGACATCCGCTTCGATGGGGCGCCGATCACGCGCCTCTCCTCGCGAAAGCGACGCCTGATATGGCGAGACATGCAGATGATCTTCCAGGACCCCTCGACCTCGCTGAGCCCAGGCCAGAGCCTCGCCGCCTCGATCGCAGAGCCGATGCGAGCCCACGGCGCCGGCCGGATTGAAGCGCGTCGCCGCGCAGAGCATCTTCTGGATCTTGTAGGGCTGGACGAGACCATGGCCGACCGGCGCCCGGACGCCCTCTCGGGCGGCCAGAGGCAACGGGTCGCCATCGCCCGCGCTCTGGCGCTCGAACCCCGCCTGATTGTTGCCGACGAACCCATGTCGGCCTTGGACGTGTCGATCAAAGCTCAGGTCGCAGCGCTCTTTTCCCAGCTTCGCTCGAAGCTCGACGCCTCCTTCCTGATCGTTTCACACGATCTGGCCCTGATGTCAGAGATCGCCGACCGTATCGTGGTGATGCGAGCAGGACGGATTGTCGAACAAGGTCCCGCCCGCACGGTGATCGACGCCCCCGCCGAAGCCTATACGCGCCGCCTCAGAGACGCCTGCCTCAATCCCGAGACCGTCGCTCGCCGCCGTTTTGGAGATGGCGCATGATCCGGCTTAGCCTTCTTTTCCTGCTCATCGGCCTCGGCGTCGGCTGTAGCCCTCCCCCTCCTCCGGCCGATGTGCTGCGCGTAGGCGTGCCCGCACTTCCTGCATCCTGGGGCGATCCCTACCGGGCCGAAGGCGGGCCGCCGGCACACACCTGGTCCGCCCTTTTCGACGGCCTCACCCGCCTGGACGAAGTCGGCGAAGTCCAGCCGGCCCTCGCCGAGCGGTGGACAAGCCTGGACGGGAAGACCTGGGTCTTCACCCTGCGCGACGGCGTCCGTTTCTCCAACGGCGCCCCGGTCAACGCCTCTGCCGCCGCCGCCACCTTCCGGTGGCTGATCTCGCCGGCCGGCCGGACCACGATCATCGGCGCCAGAATGCGCGACATCGCCGCCGTCGCCGCGCCGGACGCCCGCACCCTGATTCTGACCCTGCAAAGTCCCGACCCCGTCCTCCCGCGCCGCCTGACGTCCACCATGATCGTCGAGCCGGAGGCGTGGTTGCGGCTGGGGCCCGCAGGTTTCGCCAAGGCGCCGATCGGCTCCGGGCCATTTCGCCTGGAGCGTTTCGACGAGCGCGGACGCCGGGCGATCATGACTGCGAATCCCCAAAGCTGGCGCGCTCCCCGAGTGGCCGGCCTGGAGGTTATCGAACTCACGGACGAAGCGGTCCGCAACCAAGCCCTGATCTCCCAACATATCGATCTGGGCCGCGTAGGACTTGACGAGCTCGGACTGCTTGAAGCCCGCGGCCTCTCCGTCGTCACACCGCCGTCCATGCAGGTAATGGCTATAGCGCTTGTGACCGAGGGCCGCGCCACGCCGCTGGACGACGTGCGGGTGCGCCAGGCGCTCAACCACGCCGTCGACAAAGGGGCTATTTCGCAGATGTTGCTCGCCGGCCGCGGCGCCCCATCGGGCCAGCCCGCATCCAGGGTGACGGCCGGCTATGACCCTTCCATAGCCCCCTACGACTACGATCCTGAACGGTCGATCGCCCTCCTCAAAGCTGCAGGCTACGGCGACGGCTTCGACCTCGCGATCGAAGGCGTCATCGGCGCCCTCCCAGCCGATGCGGCCATATACCAGGCCGTGGCCTCCTATCTGATCGCGATCGGCGTCCGAGCCGAGTTCAGACCCGCGCCTTACGCCACAATGGTGAGCCGCAACCAGACCGGCCGCTGGGACGGCATAGACGCCTTCGCCAATCCCTTGACCGCAGCGCCCTACAACGACCTCCGCAAACCGTTGGAGACCTATTCCTGCCTCAAGCCCAAGCCCTTCTTCTGCGATCCGGCCCTCACGGAGGCGCTCATCGCATCTTCGAGCATAATGGATGTCGGACAGCGGACGCTTGCACTGCAACGCCTTTCCCGCGCCTACCACGATGCAGCGGCTTCGATCTACCTCGCCGAGCAGATCGACGTTTTCGGCCATACACCACGCGTCAAGAACCTTGTTATCGCCAACCGCGTGCCGGTCTACGAGCTGATCGAGCTGAAGAACGATGGGCCTCGCACGCCCTAGCTGTGCGACATCAAGCACGGTGGCCGCATTTAAACAGGTTCTTCGCGCAAGTCCGGGAGCGGTGGGTAGGAACGGCAAATTCTGGGTGAAGATGTTTGTGCGACCAGACATCCAGCCCGGAGCCCGCCGTTCCCATGTCCGAAGTTAAAGTCCGCCTCCCGTTTTGGGAAGGTTTCCAAGTCGTAGACCTGCGCGTTGAAGCGACGACGGTTCACATCATACTGGAGCCCGAGCCAGGGGCCGGCCTGCGGTGCAGTCGCTGTCGGCGCAGCGATTTGCCGGTCCACGGGTACTGCCACCGTTGGATCCGCGCCCTGCCGATGCTGGGCAGGCGGTGTTGCAGGAGGTGACGCTGCGTCGCGTGCACGGACTGCGGCTTCGGATGGAGGCGGTGACTTGGCTGGACCGTCATGCCCGGCTGACCGGGCCAAACCGTTTCAGGACATTTCAGCGAAATCCGCAGAAACTGCCCCCCTACCGCCCCCCTAAACCTAAATTGCTCCGTCACCGGAACAACTCGCCTCACCAAAATCGGTACAATCTGCTGATTTTGCTGAGAAACGTTGGTAGGCGGCGACGGGTTCGAACCGCCGACCCTCTCGGTGTAAACGAGATGCTCTGACCAGCTGAGCTAGCCGCCCTCATGACGTGTGCGTCAGGCGCGCTTAATGCCCGTGTCCTCTCAGCCGTTCAAGGCGCTTTTCAATCCTTCCCCAACCCGGAAGCGGGCGGTGCGCGAGGCGGGGCGGGCGATGGCCTCGCCGGTCTGCGGATTACGGGCGGTTCCGGCCTTGCGCTCGACGGCGATAAAACTGCCGAAACCGACCAGGCGCACGTCGCGGCCACGGGTCAGCGAGGCCGTCACATTGTCCGTAAAGGCTTCCAGCGCCAGCTTGGCCTGATCGCGGCTGATGCCCGCCGCCTCGGCCATGACGCCGATCAGCTCGGTCTTGTTCATTGTCTGCTCCCCAGCAAATTTCCCCGGCGCACTTAAGGCCTTCCTGACGCTGACGTCAAAAGCAACACGGCCCGGGTTTCCCCGGGCCGCGCGCTGTCGCTCAGATGGTCGTCGGGCCTCAGTGGCTGACGGCGGTTCCGTCCTGGGACGGCGCCCCCTGCGGCGCGGGCAGCAGGGGCTCGGCCGCCTCGTCCCACTCCACCGGCGTCAGCGTGCCGGTCAGGGCCCACTTCAGCGCCTCGTCGGCGGTCGAGATCGGCACAATCTCCAGCGCCGACTTCACGTTCTCCGGCACCTCCTCCAGGTCCTTCTCGTTCTCCTGAGGGATCAGCACCGTCTTCACGCCGGAGCGCAGAGCCGCCAGCAGCTTCTCCTTCAGGCCGCCGATGGCCGTGACCCGGCCGCGCAGGGTGATCTCGCCGGTCATGGCGATGTCCTTGCGGATCGGGATGCCGGTCAGGACCGAAACCATGGCCACGGTCATGGCCACGCCGGCCGAGGGGCCGTCCTTCGGCGTGGCGCCGTCCGGCACGTGGACGTGGATGTCGGTCTTCTCGAACACCGGCGGCTTGACGCCGAAGCTGAGGGCGCGGCTGCGGACATAGGAGGCGGCGGCGGAGATCGACTCCTTCATCACCTCCTTCAGGTTGCCGGTCACGGTCATGCGACCACGGCCCGGCATCTTGATCGCCTCGATGGTCAGGATGTCGCCGCCGAACTCGGTCCAGGCCAGGCCGGTGACGATGCCCACCTGATCCTCAGCATCCGTCTCGCCGTAGCGGAACTTCTTCACCCCCGCATATTCGGCCAGCTTGGCCGCATCGACGGTGATGGAGACAGCCTTGGTCTTGGCCATCTCGCGCACCGCCTTGCGGGCCAGTCCGCCCAGGGCGCGTTCCAGCGAACGCACGCCGGCTTCACGCGTGTAATAGCGGATCAAGTCGCGGATCGTCTCTTCCGGGACGATCAGCTCGCCTTCCTTCAGGCCGTGATCCTTGAGCTGTTTCGGCAGGACGTGACGCTTGGCGATCTCGACCTTCTCATCCTCGGTGTAGCCGCTGACCCGGATGATCTCCATCCGGTCCATCAGGGGCTGAGGCATGTTCAGGCTGTTGGCCGTGGTCACGAACATGACCTGCGACAGGTCGTAGTCGACCTCCAGATAGTGGTCGCCGAAGGTCGAGTTCTGGGCCGGGTCCAGCACTTCCAGCAGGGCCGAGGACGGGTCGCCGCGCCAGTCGGAGCCCAGCTTGTCGATCTCGTCCAGCAGCACGAAGGCGTTGGTCGTCTTGGCCTTCTTCATCGACTGGATGATCTTGCCGGGCATGGAGCCGATATAGGTCCGGCGGTGGCCGCGGATCTCGCTTTCGTCGCGCACGCCGCCCAGCGACATGCGGACGTATTCACGCCCGGTCGCCTTGGCGATGGACTGCGCCAGTGAGGTCTTGCCGACGCCGGGAGGGCCGACCAGGCAGAGGATCGGGCCCTTAAGGCTTCCGGTGCGCGCCTGGACGGCCAGATACTCGATGATCCGTTCCTTGACCTTCTCGAGGCCGTAGTGGTCCTCCTCGAGGATGTCCTCGGCCTTCTGCAGGTCGATGGGCTTGGTCTTGGCCTTGCCCCACGGCACGGACAGCAGCCAGTCGAGATAGTTGCGCACCACGGTCGATTCCGCCGACATCGGCGACATGTTGCGCAGCTTCTTCAGCTCCGCCTCGGCCTTGGTGCGGGCTTCCTTGGACAGCTTGGTCTTGCGGATGCGCTTTTCGAGTTCCAGCAGTTCGTCGCGCGTGTCGTCGGTCTCACCCAGCTCGCGCTGGATCGCCTTCATCTGCTCGTTCAGATAATATTCGCGCTGGGTCTTCTCCATCTGGCGCTTCACGCGCGAGCGGATCTTCTTCTCGACCTGAAGGACGCTGATTTCGCCCTCCATCAGGCCATAGACCTTCTCCAGGCGGGCCGGCACGTCGATGGTTTCCAGCAGGCTCTGCTTGTCGGCGATCTTCACCGACAGGTGGGCGGCCACGCTGTCCGCCAGCTTGGACGGGTCGCTGATCTGGGGAATGGAGCTGAGGGCCTCGGGCGGGACCTTCTTGTTCAGCTTCACATAGTTTTCGAACTGCTCGATCACCGCGCGCAGCAGGGCTTCGCTCTGGGAGGCGTCGCCTTCCTCATCGGCGATCTCGACAGCCTCGGCCTCGTAGTAGTCCTCGCGGTCGGTGAAGCGGGTCAGGCGCGCACGCCCCTTGCCCTCGACCAGCACCTTCACGGTGCCGTCGGGCAGCTTCAGCAGTTGCAGGACAGTGGCCAGAACGCCCGTCTGATAGATGGCGTCCGCCGCTGGATCATCGTCGACGGAGTTCTTCTGGGTGGCGAGCAGGATCTGCTTGTCGCCCTTCATGATCTCGTCCAGCGCCCGCACGGACTTCTCGCGTCCTACGAACAGCGGCACGACCATGTGCGGAAAGACGACGATGTCTCTCAGCGGCAGGACGGGGAGGATTTTGCTCTCGGTCATGATGCGTACTTTCCTGGGCCATCGGAGATCTCCGGCCCGCCGCCCTGAACCGCCCCGGCGCGAGTGCCGAAACTCCTCAGAACGACCCGCCGATTCCGGCGGCTTTCGTGTGAGTATGTGGTTCGTGTGACGCCGTGTTCAAGCGTAGCGGGCGGATGGCCCACAGATGCGTGTTTCGGCGGCCACGGTGGACGACCTGATCGACCCTCTCCGGCCCCAAGGCCGGTTCATGCGCCGACGGCGTCTGGGGAAGTCATCTCCACCTCGAACAGTCTGTGGCGCCGGGGCCGCAGACCAGCCGGAATGGAAAAGGGGGCGGGCCGTCGCCGGCGCCGCCCCCTTCCGACAGTGAGTCGCCCGATCAGGCGGCGCCGTCGGCCTTCTTCTTGGAGCTTTCCGAGTAGATCAGCAGCGGCTGGGCGCGGCCTTCGATCACCTCGGCGTTGACCACGACCTCCTCGACGCCCTCGAAGGTCGGCAGTTCGAACATGGTCTCCAGCAGGATGCCTTCCAGAATGGAGCGCAGGCCGCGAGCGCCGGTCTTGCGCGTGATCGCCTTCTTGGCGACGGCGTTCAGCGCGTCCTCGGTGAAGGTCAGCGCCACGTTCTCCATCTCGAACAGACGCTTGTACTGCTTGACCAGAGCGTTCTTCGGCTCGGTCAGGATGGTGACAAGCGCCGTCTCGTCCAGGTCTTCCAGCGTCGCCAGAACCGGCAGACGGCCGATGAACTCGGGGATAAGACCGAAGCGCATCAGATCGTCCGGTTCGACGCCCTTGAGGATATCGCCGGTGCGGCGTTCGTCGATTTCCTTGACCTTGGCGCCGAAGCCGATCGAAGCCCCTGCCCCGCGCGCCGAGATCACCTTTTCAAGGCCGGCGAAGGCGCCGCCGACGATGAACAGGATGTTGGCGGTGTCGACCTGCAGGAACTCCTGCTGGGGATGCTTGCGGCCGCCCTGCGGAGGCACGGAGGCGACGGTGCCTTCCATGATCTTCAGCAGGGCCTGCTGCACGCCTTCGCCCGACACGTCGCGGGTGATCGACGGGTTGTCCGACTTGCGCGAAATCTTGTCGATCTCGTCGATGTAGACGATGCCGCGCTGAGCCCGCTCGACGTTGTAGTCCGAGGCCTGAAGCAGCTTCAGGATGATGTTCTCGACATCCTCGCCCACATAACCGGCTTCGGTCAGGGTGGTGGCGTCGGCCATGGTGAACGGCACGTCGATGATGCGCGCCAGCGTCTGGGCCAGCAGCGTCTTGCCCGAGCCGGTCGGCCCGATCAGCATGATGTTCGACTTGGCCAGCTCGACGTCGTTGTTCTTCGTCGCGTGATTCAGGCGCTTGTAGTGGTTGTGGACGGCGACGCTCAGCACCTTCTTGGCGTGGCTCTGGCCGATCACATAATCGTCCAGGACGTCGCGGATCTCCTTCGGAGTCGGCACGCCGTCCTTGGTCGTCTTGAAAGCGATCTTGTGCTCTTCGCGGATGATATCCATGCACAGCTCGACGCATTCATCACAGATGAACACCGTCGGTCCGGCGATGAGCTTGCGCACCTCGTGCTGGCTCTTTCCGCAGAATGAGCAGTAGAGCGTGCTTTTTGCGTCTGTGCCGGCGGCTTTGGTCATAGACCCTTCTCACTCCCGCGATCCGGCCCGACATGGGACGGAAGGCGCTTCCTTCGCAATCGATCCGTGAATCTACGCGCGAAGGTCTTCAAAAAATGACAATCACCCATCACACGTTCCGCCACAAGCCTGTTGCGACGCGACAACGCACGAACAGGCAGGTGAAAGACAGTTTCTATGGGGATCACGGCTAATGTCTGACATGGGTGCCGCACAATCGTTTCGCCAGTCCCCCGTCGGGGACCGTCCGATCGTCGCTTTCGATTTTGACGGCACCCTGACGATTCGCGACAGCTTCACCGCCTTCCTGCGCTGGCGCGCGGGCGCGGCCGGCTGGGCCGTCGGTCTGGCGAAGATGGCGCCGGCGCTGGCCGCCTACATCGGCGATCGCGACCGGGGCCGGATCAAGGCCGCCTCCGTGCGTGAATTCCTGCACGGCGTAGAGCGTCAGGCGCTTGAGGCCGAGGCCGAACGCTATGCCGATCAGGTCTGGGACCGTTTCATGCGCCCCGACGCCCTCGCCTGCTGGAACGCCTGGGGCGAGAAGGGCGCGCACCGCGTCATCGTCACCGCCTCGCCCGAAACGACCGTCGCCTCCTTCGCCCGTCGCCTGGGTGCCGAAGGCCTGCTGGGCACCCAGCTGGTGTTCGACGCCCAGGATCGCGTCACGGGCGCCTTTGCGGGCGAAAACTGCCGGGGCGAGGAAAAAGTCCGCCGCCTGCGCGCCGCCTACGGCGACGACATGACGCTGGCCGCCGCCTATGGCGACACCTCGGGCGACACCGAAATGATCGCCATCGCCGAGGAAAAGGGCTTCCGCGTCTTCACCGCTCGTCCCTGACGCGCGGCATGGGCGGTCAGTGACCGTCGGCGTCCACGTCGAAGACCATGGGCTTGCCGCGCGAGGTCGGGTTCCAGCCCGCCTCCATCGCCGAGACCACGGCGTTGCGAACCGCATCGACGTTCACCCGCTGTTTCTCGACGTCCGGCCGGCCGTTGGGGCGCAGCGGCGGCGGAAACTGGATGATGGCCTCGCGCTTGAAGTCGACCAGGCACAGTGTGACGGCCATGCCCTCCCACTTCCCGCCCGACTTGGGCTGAGGCTGGCGGCGGATCTCCCACTCATAGATGTCGCCGTCGACTTCGACGGAGCCTTTGGAATCGCGCGTGTACTGCATGGCCGCCTGATAGCACGGGCGTTGAAACGATTCGAGGCGGAGCCCGTCGCCGGACCCCGCCTCGCTATCTCAGACGCTGAGCGTCAGATCTAGACCGTCTTCACGCCGTCGTCGTCGGCCTGGGTGCGTTTGTCATAGACGTGGTCGACGATGCCCCAGGCCTTGGCTTCTTCAGCGGTCATGAAGTGGTCGCGGTCCAGGGTGCGCTCGACCTCCTCATAGGTCCGGCCCGTGTGGTGGACGTAGATCTCGTTCAAGCGGCGCTTGGTGGCGATGATGTCCTCGGCGTGGCGCTCGATGTCCGACGCCGTGCCGCGGAAGCCGCCCGAGGGCTGGTGCACCATGACCCGCGCGTTCGGCAGGGCGATGCGCTGCCCCGCTTCACCCGCCGTCAGGATCAGCGAACCGGCCGAGGCGGCCATGCCCATGACCACGGTCGAGACCGGCGACTTGATGTATTGCATGGTGTCGTAGATCGCGAGCGCCGAGGTCACCTGACCGCCGGGGCTGTTGATGTACATGCTGATTTCCTTCTTCGGGTTTTCCGATTCCAGGAACAGCAGCTGGGCGCAGATCAGCGAGGCCATGCCGTCCTCGAACGGCCCGGTCAGGAAGATGATCCGCTCGCGCAGCAGGCGCGAAAAGATGTCGAACGACCGTTCGCCACGGCTGGATTGCTCCACCACCATCGGCACCAGGTTATTGGAGATGTAGTCGATCGGATCGCGCATGAAGGCCTTCTCGAATGCTGGGAGGCCGCGCGACTCAACCGAACGCGCGCCTGTCTCCTACGATATCGCGTTCATAGAGGCTCGGCGCAAGGCGGCGCCCCCAAAAGCAAATCCCCGCCCCGGAAGAACCGGGACGGGGATCGCAAGCCTTGGCTTGGGAGGGAAGGGCTTAGCCCTCGTCTTCTTCCTTCAGCAGCTCTTCTTTCGAGATCGGCGTGTCGGTGACGTCGGCGACGCCGACGATCAGGTCGACGACCTTTTCTTCATAGATCGGCGCGCGCAGCTGGGCGGCGGCGTTGGGGTTCTGGCGGTAGAAGTCCAGAACCATCTTTTCCTGGCCCGGGTAGTTGCGGGCTTCGGCCATGATGGCGCCCGACAGCTCCTGGTCCGTCACGCCGACGTTGTTGGCGCGACCGATTTCGGCCAGCACCAGACCCAGGCGCACGCGGCGCTCGGCGATCTTGCGGTACTCGGCCTTGAGCTCGTCTTCCGACTTCTTAGCGTCCTCTTCCGGCAGACGGCCGGCGTCCTTGTCAGCCGACACCTGGGCCCAGATGCCTTCGAACTCGGCGTCCACCATCTTGGGCGGCAGGTCGAAGCTGTGCGCCTCGTCCAGTTGGTCCAGCAGGGCGCGCTTCAGCTTGAAGCGGGCAGCGCCGGCGTATTGCTGGTCCAGGTTGGCCTTCAGCAGCTCTTTGAGCTTGTCCAGCGACTCCAGGCCGATGCGGGTGGCGAACTCGTCGTCGATCTTGGCTTCGGCTTCGGCCTTGATGGCCTTGACCTTGACGTCGAAGGTCGCGGCTTTGCCGGCCAGGTTCTTGGCCTGGTAGTCTTCCGGGAAGGTGACTTCGATGGTCTTCTCTTCGCCGACCTTGGCGCCCTTGAGCTGCTCTTCGAAGCCCGGGATGAAGCGGTTGGAGCCGATCACCAGGTCAGCGTCCTCGGCCGAGCCGCCTTCGAACACTTCGCCGTCCAGCTTGCCGACGAAGTCGATGGTCAGTTGGTCGCCTTCGGCGGCCTTGACCGACTTGCCGGTCTTGTCCTCGTAGGACTTGGCCTGCGAGGCCAGTTCCTTCAGGGCTTCTTCCAGATCTTCGTCCGAAGCGGTGTAGGTCGGGCGCTCCAGCTTAAGGGTCTTGGGATCGACCGGGGTGAAGTCGGGCATGACTTCCAAGGCCATTTCGTAGGCCAGGTCTTCCTGACCGGCGATGACCTTGTCCATGTCCGAGATCAGCTTCATCTCGGCCGGGGCGGCCGGACGCAGCTTGGCGTCGTCCAGGGCCTTCTGGCTGGTTTCGTTCAGCGAGGCGTTGATGATTTCGCCCATGAAGTCACGGCCGAAGGTCTTCTTGACGTGCGCGGCCGGCACCTTGCCCGGACGGAAGCCCTTGAGCTTCATCTGCGGCGCGACTTCCTTGATGCGCGCTTCCAGCTTTTCGTTCAGCTCGGCTACCGGAATGGTCACCGCGATCACGCGGCTGAGGCCTTCGTTCGACTTTTCGACGACTTGCATGGTCGGGATTCTGACGCTCTGTGGCGACGCCGGACGGCGCGCGCGGTGGATAAAGCAATAGGGCCGCCCCTTTAGGAGCGGCGCCTCGAAGCCCGCTCTTATGTCGAGAAGGGGCCGAAAGGTCAACGCGCCCGGTTCCTTAGTCGCCCTGCTGCCGCTATCTGAGAGGCCATGAGCCAGCCCGCCTCCCCCATCGGCGTCTTCGTCACGCCCGTCACGCCGCTGCAGCAGAACTGCACCACCGTCTGGTGCACGAAGACGAACAAGGCCGCCGTCATTGATCCCGGCGGTTCGGTGGATGCGATTCTGAGCGAGATCTCGCGACGCGGCCTGACGCTGGACGCGATCTGGATCACCCACGGCCACCTGGACCACGCCGGCGGCGCCGCCGAGATGCAGGAAAAGACCGGCGTGGACATCATCGGCCCTCACGTCCAGGACCAGTTCTGGATCGACCTGATTCCCACCCAAGGTCAGAAGTACGGCCTGCCCGACGTGCGCAGCTTTACCCCGACGCGCTTTCTCGATGACGGCGACGTCCTGACGCTGGGCGAGACCACTTGGGAAGTCGTTCACTGCCCAGGCCACACGCCGGGCCATGTCATCTTCTTCAATCGCGAGGCGCGCTTCGCCCAGGTCGGCGACGTCCTGTTCCAGGGCTCGATCGGTCGCACGGACTTTCCCCGCAGCGACCACGGCGCCCTGCTGTACGCCATCACGCAAAAGCTATGGCCCCTCGGCGACGACGTGACCTTCGTGCCGGGTCACGGTCCGCACTCGACCTTCGGGGCCGAGCGACTGACCAACCCCTATGTTTCGGATCAGGCCATGTCGCGCGCGCCCATCGCCCGCCCGGCGACCGGCCCCTCGTGATCTAGCGCGCGGCCAGCAGGCCGATGATCACGCCGATCCCCAGGGCATAGAGCGTCGCCCGCATCGGCTCGTCGCGGATGGCGTCGCGTGTGCGTTTTACGCGCCGGTCGGCCCAGGCCCGCGCCTCCGCCGCATCCTCGCGCACGGCCTCATGGATCGGACGCGGCTGCGTCCCCCTAGCGATGATGGAGTCGGCCTCGCGCTCCAACTTCAGGCTCTCCGTCGATGCGCCGTTGATAACGTCTTCCGGCGAAACCGCGGACGTATAGGGCTCGGCCATAAGCAATCTCCTGTGATGAGGGGTCGTTTTTCAACCCGTCGATCCGCCGCAGGTTCCTGATCGAACCGCCTTCTCTTCCCAGGCGTTGGAGCGGACCAACAGGAGAGACGCATGACCTATATCGAGCCCGACACCCCCGGCGGCGCGCCCGAGATCCAGCCGCCCGCCACGCCTGAGCCCGACCTGCAGCCCGGCGAAACGCCCGAGGAACTGCCCCCGCTTGAACCGGGCGGCGGACAGCCCGGCGATTCCCGTCCCCACGACTGACCGTCCACAGAACAAGGAAATCGTTCTTGTTCGGAACCACGGCGGCGGCGTCGGGTTCTTTCCGGCAAGCGCCACCGTCTTTGAAAGGAACAGCCGAATGGCCGAAGGTCAGCCCACCCGCGGCTCCGGTGTTTCCAAGCGAGGCTTCGCCTCGATGGACCCCGAACGCCAACGCGAGATCGCCCGCAAGGGCGGCGCCAGCGTCCCCAGCGAGAAGCGCAGCTTCTCTCAGGACCGCAGCCTGGCGGCCCAGGCCGGCCGCAAGGGCGGCGAAGCCTCGCACGGCTCGCGCAACAAGACTGACAGCGACACCCCGCCCAAGGGCTAAGCGTCACCTGTCAGCCATCAAGGCGGCGCAGCCCTTCGGCGCGCCGCCTTTTTGCTGCGCCTGAACCCGCGTCAGGCCACCAGCAGGGCTAAACCGACCGCCGGGTCGGGCCCGACCTCGAACGCCTCCAGACCCCACCCCGCCGCATGAGCCAGCGCCGTCACCGACGCCTCGTCAAACTTGCGTGAGCTTTCGGTATGGACGGTCTCTCCCGCGGCAAAGCGGAAGGCCAGCTTACCCAACCGCACAGTCATCGGGCGCATCGCTCTCAGGTGCATCTCCATCCGCGAATGCTCAGGGTTCCACAGCGCCAGATGGTCAAAGGCCTCGGGCTCGAAATCCATGCCCAGGTCGCGATTGGCGCGCACCAGCAGGTTGCGGTTGAACGCCGCCGTCACACCCTGGGCGTCGTCATAGGCCGCGACCAGGACCTGGGGCGACTTCACGAGATCCACGCCGAGGATGAACAGGCTGCCCTCGCCCAATACCTCCCGCGCCGAACGCAACAGGGTGACAGCCGCCTCGGGCGTCAGATTGCCGATGGTTGAGCCGGGGAAGAAACCGATCCGTCGCCCCTGCCCCGCCTCGACCGGCGGCGGCGCCAGATGTTCGAAGTCCCCGACCACCGGCAGGACCTTCAACCCCGGATAATCGGCGCGGATACGATCGGCGGCCTCGTTCAGGGCCGAAGGGCTGATGTCGATGGGGACATAGGTGGCCAGATCACGCGCCGCGTCCAGCACAATGCGCGTCTTCTCGCTGGCCCCCGACCCCAGCTCCACCAGCACCGCGTCCGGCCCGAAACGCCCGGCCCATTCCGGCGCGACCCGCCGCAGCAAGGCCGCCTCCTGCCGGGTCGGATAATATTCCGGCAGACGGGTGATTTCCTCGAACAGCCGCGACCCCTCGGCGTCATAGAACCACTTGGGCGGCAAGGCCTTCACCCGGCGCGACAGGCCGTCGATCATGTCCTGACGAAAGGCGTCGTGCGCGCCGGTTTCTTCGATCACGGCGCCGTCCGCCGCCAGTCGCACCCCGGCGAACATCCAGCGCTGATGCGGATAGTAGAAGTTGCGATAGCTGGGCCGCGCATGGCCCTCGGGCGTGGCGAAGGCGCCGCCTCGCAGGACCATCTGATTGGCCATGAACTTGCCGTTGTATTCCGCCGCCGTCCCCTCGGTCGGACAAAATCCCGGATAGGGGGCGTAGGCGTTGGCCGTCCACTGCCAGACCTCGCCCGTCAGGTTCGAGAAGGCCGCCGGATCGGCTCGCGCCGCCCGCTCCCATTCCGCCTCGGTCGGCAGCCTTCGCCCCGACCACCGCGCAAAGGCGTCGGCCTCATAGAAGCTGACATGGCGAACCGGAGCCGCCGGATCGACGGGACGCCGCCCGGTCAGGGTCATGACGCTCCAGCCCGCCGCCTCTTCACGCCAGTAAAGCGGCGCGGCCCAGCCCTCCGCCTTCACCCGCGCCCACCCGTCCGCCAGCCAGAACTCGGCGCGCCGATAGCCGCCGTCATCGATGAATTCGATCCAGTCGGCATTGGTCGTCAGATCGGCGGCCAGGGAAAAGGGCTCCAGCCAGACTCTATGTGCGGGCCGCTCGTTGTCGAAGGCGAAGCCGTCGTCGCCCGCGCCGATCTGCGTCAGCCCGCCCTCGAACGAGACCCAGCCGCCCAGACGGGTTTCCATCTCACCGACACGCGGCTCGGCCTCATAGGCCGCCGGGTCCAGCCTTGATCGCGACATCAGGTTCAGCACGTCCATCAGGAACAGCTCCTGATGCTGCTGCTCATGGTTCAGGCCGAGGGCGAACAGATAGGGTTCCAGTCCCTCGCCTGGCCCCTCGGCCAGCCACGCCTCCATGCGGCGGTCGATCTCGGCGCGATAGGCCATGACCTCGGCCAGCGACGGACGGGTCATCAAGCCCCGCTCAGCCCGCTCGACCCGTTCGCCCAGCGCCTCATAATAGGAGTTGAACACGGCGTTCAGCCGCTCGTCGACGACCCGATAGCCGGGCCGGCCCGCCAGGATCATCGTCTCGAAGAACCAACTGACATGGCCCAGGTGCCATTTGCCCGGACTGGCGTCGGGCATGGACTGGGCCGCCAGGTCTTCTGCCGAAAGGCCGGCCGCCAGTTGCGGCATCCGCGCCCTCACCCGCCGATAGGCCTCGACATCCTGATCGGTGATCGAGGAAACCCGAACAGGTTGATTCATTCGCGCAATTCTTTCTGAAACCCGGCGTCGCCGCAGTCGCTTCAATGCAGGTTGAGACGTCCCGGTTCCGCTTGATCACATCGCCAAGAAAACGGAACGGTCCGCCGAAGGCGACGTTCCTGCAACTCGCAGCCCGTCTTCGGGGCGCGGCTTAGAGTTCAGGATTCCCGTTGCATGCCTCATGTTCGCGTGCCTGACGGGCCGCAGGACAAAGGCCCGGGCTATCAAGGCTCTCATCGTCCCGTTGGGATTGTCGATCCGGTCGATTGGCGCGCGTCGATTACTGGCTTCCTGCCGTCGCTGCGCGCCTTCGCCTTCACCCTTTCCCGGAACTCGGCCGACGCCGACGACCTGGTGCAGGAGACCCTGACCAAGGCCTGGGCGCACCGGGCCCGCTTCGAGCCGGGCAGCAATCTGCGCGCCTGGCTGTTCACCATCCTGCGCAACAGCTGGTACACGGGCGCCGCCAAGCGCCGCCGCGAGGTCCCCGACGAGGAAGGCCGCTACGCCGCCGGTCTGACCGCCGAGGCCAGCCAGGAATGGACCGCCGAACTGACCTCGCTGCAGGCGGCGCTGAACGCCCTTCCCCCCGAACATCGAGAGGCCATCGTCATGGTCGGGGCGGCGGGCCTGTCCTATCAGGAAGCGGCCGACATCTCAGGTTGCGCGGTCGGCACCATCAAGAGCCGGGTCAATCGCGCACGGCATCGGCTTGCCGTTTTGCTGGATATGGAAGTCCCGCTGGAAGCTGTCGAAAATGTAATCGACGAAGGCAGCTAGACGGGGGGAACACCCCCTCATTTGATCGGTTCTAGGGGCAGACACGGGAGAGTCTGAACATGATGAACCCCCTGAATACCCAATCCCATGCCCCGCCCGATCAGGACAGGGCGTCGTCAACAGCCTCTGGCGAAGCTCAGGTCAAAAGAACCGGCTTCACAAACTGGATTCGCCAGCACTTCGGCTCAGAACCGCCCCACCGCCACAGCGAAAACTTCTTCATCAGCGACGTGACGGAAGGCGGCATCGGCTCGCATCATCGCCATCAGCTGTTCCGCCAGGACAAGCGGCACTGACCGTCGGACGACAATCTGAGACGGCGCGAAAAGGGGCCATGGCGAACGCCACGGCCCCCTATTTTTAGCTAGCGGCGCAGTCCGCCGTGCCTGGCGTATTCCAGACGGGCGATCGTGCGGTTGTGCACCTCGTCCGGGCCGTCGGCGATCCGCAGGGTGCGAACCGTGGCGTAGAGTTCGGCCAGCGGCGTATCGCCCGACACGCCCGCCCCGCCGAAGGCCTGGATGGCGTCGTCGATGACCTGCAGCGCCATCTTCGGCGCCGCCGTCTTGATCTGGGCGATCTCGGACTTGGCGTTCTTGGCGCCGACCTCGTCCATCATCCAGGCCGCCTTCAGCACCAGCAGGCGGCACATTTCGATATTGGTGCGGGCCTCGGCCACGCGCTGCTCCCACACCGAATGCTCGGCCAGGGTCTTGCGGAAGGCGGTGCGCGACAGCAGTCGCTCGCACATCAGCTCCAGCGCCAGTTCAGCCGCGCCGATCACGCGCATGCAGTGGTGGATGCGGCCGGGGCCAAGCCGCCCTTGCGCGATCTCGAAGCCTCGCCCCTCGCCCGCGATGAGGTTCGCGACCGGGACGCGGACGTTCTCCAGCACCACCTCGGCGTGGCCGATCGGCGCCTCGTCATAGCCGAACACCGACAGCATCCGTTCGACGCGGAAGCCCGGCGTATCCACGGGCACGATGATCTGGCTCTGCTGCTGGTGGGTGGCGGCGTCCGGGTCGGTCTTGCCCATGACGATGGTCATGGCGACGTTGGGATGGGCCATATTGGTCGACCACCACTTGCGGCCGTTGACGACATAGTGGTCGCCGTCGCGGACGATGCTGGTCCGGATATTGGTGGCGTCGGACGAAGCCACCTCCGGCTCGGTCATAAGGAAGGCCGAGCGAATCTCGCCCGCCATCAGCGGCTTCAACCAGCGTTCCTGCTGCGCGGCGTCGCCGTACATATGCAGGACTTCCATATTGCCGGTGTCGGGGGCGTTGCAGTTGAACACCTCGGCTGACCACAGCCGCCGCCCCATCAGCTCCGCCAGGGGCGCGTACTCAAGGTTGGTCAGACCGGCGCCGTGCTCGCCCGGCAGGAACATGTTCCACAGCCCCGCCTCACGCGCCTTGGCCTTGAGCGACTCCATCACCGGGGCCTGAACCTTGGGATTGGCGTGGACCTGGGCGCGGTATTCCGCCTCGGCCGGAGCGACGTGGTCTTCCATGAAGCGCGACAGGCGTTCGCGCCACATCAGGCCGCGTTCGGAAGGGGCGAAATCCATGATCGTGTCCTCAAGTCTTAACCGCGCTTCTGCGAGCGCCGATAGCAAAACGGCGCGGCCCCGAGGGAGCCGCGCCGTTCTTTTTTGGGGTGCTCAGAAACGCATCAGCGCTTCAGCAGCGGCGCCAGCTTCTGGGCGATCATCATGTCGCCGGCGATCTTCAGCTTGCCCTGCATGAAGGCCATCATCGGGTCCAGCTTGCCTTCCGACAGGGCGACGAAGTCGTCCCACTTCATCGAGACGGTGGCGTCGGCGGGCTTGTCTTCGTTCGACACCGAGTTCGGCACGGAGGCGCCGTCGATGAAGATCTTGCCGACATCGCCGAGGTCCAGCTTGACGGTCTTGCCAAGGCCGGAGTTTTCGCCGACGGCGCCGCGGATGTGTTCAGTGACAGCGTTCAGGTCCAAGTGCGTCTCTCCCAAGAGCAAGATTGAGGCGAAGGCGTAGCCCGCTGCGAGGGCGGCGCCAAGATCACGCTAGGGAAAGCGGCGACTGGTCGCGCCAGATCGCCGCCCCGCCATCCCCTAGAAGCCGGCCTTCAGACCCACTACGAAGCGGTCGTCGGTCAGCGGCCCGTCCACGTCCGTGTCATGATAGCGCACGTCCACCGCCAGATGATCGGTCAGGGCATAGGCCAGACCCAGGTTCCAGGTGGTGTAGTCCGCATTGACGTCCAGCCACTGATGACCGACCGCGCCCGAGACGGTCCACTTGTCGGCCACCGCATAGGCGGCGTTGGCTTCCAGATAGGTCGCGGCGTCATCCGCTCCGAAGAAGTCCGGCGAGTAATAGACCGCCGCGCCCAGGGTCGCCGGACCGATGGCCCGCGACGCAGCCGCCTTGAACTCCACAAAGTTGTAGTCCGCAGGGCCGGGTTCATTGACGTAGAGATAGCCGACCACGCCGAAGTCCAGCGCATAGCCCGCCGCCTCGGTACGATAGCCGCCGTACAGATCGACCTCGGCGTCTGTCCCGTCGCCAAAATCGACCATCGACGCCCAGGTCCCGGCGTAGAATCCGCCGCCGAAGGTGGCGTCGATTCCGCCCTGAAGCGCCGGGTCCTCATTGGTCTGGCTGGCGCCGCGGAAGACGTAGTCGCTGACCACCCCGATGTTGAAGGCGACCTCTGGCGCGGCCTGAGCCTGAACGGCCCCAGCCCCCACGCTCAGCGCCAGCAGTGAAACGCAGGCAAGTGCAAGTCTCATGACATATCCCCTCAAAGTCTGATTGATTTCGGTCACGCCTACTCATCCGACCGCTGGTGGAGCGCGACCGGGCCTTGGTTCCCTTGGCAGGTTCTCAGGGCATGGGGCGCGGCGGGGAGGCGCCGCGTCCCGCCCCTCAACCTAGACGCCGTCCAGCACTTCGCCGTGCAGATGCGCGTCCAGGCCATCCTCTTCCTGCTCGTCGGTGACGCGCAGGCCCGTGGTGTATTTGCAGATCAGCAGGATGATCAGGGTGCCGACCGCACTCCACAGGATGGTCCAGACCAGCCCCAGGGCCTGAGCCCCGATATTGGCCCCTTCCGACAAGCTGTTGATCGCCGTGGAGGCGAAGACGCCGGTCAGCAGGGCGCCGACCAGACCGCCGGCGCCGTGCAGGCCGAAGGCGTCCAGGCTGTCGTCATACTTGAGCAGCTTCTTCAGCCAGACCGACGAGACATAGCAGGCCGGACCGGCGATCAGACCGATGATGACCGCCCCCTTGGGATCGACGAAGCCCGCCGCCGGTGTGATGGCGACCAGACCCGCCACAACACCGGACAGCACACCGATCAGCGACCACTTCTTCTTGTAGATGACCTCGACGAACTTCCAGGCCAGCGAAGCCGCCGCCGCCGCCAGCAGGGTGTTGATCAGGGCGGCCCCCATCAGGCCGTTGGCCGCCCCCGCCGAACCGGCGTTGAAGCCGATCCAGCCAACCAGCAGCAGCGAGGCGCCGATCATGGTCAGGACAGGATTGTGCGCCGTGATGGGCTCGACGCCGTAACCCTTCCTCGGCCCCAGAAACAGGGCGCAGACAAGACCCGCCACGCCCGAGTTGACGTGAACCACTGCGCCCCCGGCGAAGTCCAGAACCCCTTGCGCGCCCAGGAAGCCGCCGCCCCAGACCCAGTGGGCGATAGGGGCATAGACGATCAGCGACCACAGGGCCGTGAACAGAAGCATGCCCGAGTACTTCAATCGCTCGGCGAAGGCCCCGGTGATCAGCGCCGGAGTAATGATGGCGAAGGTCAGCTGGAAGGACACCCAGAGGAACTCCGGTATGCCCGGCAGCAGGCTGTGGGCCGTATCCACCGTCACCCCATTCAGGAACAGGGCGTCCAGACTGCCGATATACTGGTTGATCCCTTCGTCGCCGTTCGTGCCGAAGGCGATGGTGTAGCCGGCGATGAACCAGGTCAGCGACACCACCGCAAAGGCGGCGACCGACTGAGTGATCGTGGCGATCACGTTTTTGCGGCGCACCATACCGCCATAGAAGAGCGCCAGGCCCGGCAGGGTCATCAGCAGGACCAGGGCGGTGGAGGTCCCCAGCCAGGCCGTGCCCGCCGCATCCAGCTCCAGCGGAACCTGATGTGAAAACAGCGCCGGAGCAGGCTCCGACGCTGTTACAGCAGCACTAGCAATGTTGGCGACGGTCGCGGCGTCCGGCGCCGCAAGCGCCGCTCCGACGGCGAATAACCCGCCGGTCAGACAGAGAAGGGCCAATAGCCCCGGTAAGCTGTTCTTGAACTGCGTCATGCCTGTATCCCCTCATGCTTTTCGCAGTTGCGAACTATTTATTGCAATTGCGAAGGCGGCAAGAGGAAAAATGCAGGATACTGATCATTCATGCCGATGAAGATCAGTATCAATGACTTAGGCACACCACACCCGAACCTGGGGCCATCCCGGCCCAGAGGCGCGCACGTCTAGCTGCGACATGATCGGCAAGTGAAAAGGGCCAGTCTCGCGACCGGCCCCTCGTTGTTTATGCTGTGATTTTTGCGGGCCGCCCACGCTTGGCCGGCGCGGTGGCGGCGGGCTTGCGTCCCCCGGCCCCCAGGCCCATCGACTTGGCCATCGCTGACCGCGCCGCCGCATAGGCGGGCGCCACCATCGGGTAGTCGGCGGGCAGGCCCCACTTCTCCCGATACTCCGCAGGCGTCAGCCCCTTGATCGCCAGCGACCGCTTCATGGACTTGTACTGCTTGCCGTCCTCGAACGAGATCAGGAAGTCGTCGGTGATCGACTTGCGGATTTGCGACGCCGTCGGACGCGCAACGGTTTCCACCACCTCTTCGATAACCGGAACGGTCGTCGCCGACAGGGCGCCATGAATGGCCGCAATCATTCCCGGCAGGGCTGAGGCCTCAACCTTATTGTTGCTGACATAAGCCGAAACGATGTCAGTCGTCATGCCGAGGATGTCAGCCCCTGTATCGGCGTCGTTCATATAGCCCCCAAAACTGGCGTTAAAAACCAAGACTATCACGGCCCTGATCTGGCTTGTAGCGCCCTGGCGTCCAGTATTTGCACCAACCCCGCCTGCCAGCGCGACCGGCAGGGCGCCCCATCCGGGGATTAGGCTTTGATTTTTATCAGGGAAATCTGGCGGAGACGGTGCCACACAACCCAGCAAAATAGGGCTTTTAGCCGGGGCAACCGTGCCAACACGGCACGCTTACCCGCGACTTTATCGAAGTTTGCGTTGACGCATTAAGCGGCATCGCGTCTTTCCTTACCCTTGACCAAATCCTTGAGATCGTCAGCGATAAGGTGGCCGTAGCGATCAGCGGTGATCTTGATGCTGCTATGACCGGCGAAGCGGCTGACCATCGGCAGCGACTCCTTGGCGCGAAGCATATCCGTGATCGTGGTGTGGCGCAAAGTGTGGAACTTCACGTCGTCGATGTTGTGGCCGAGCGGCTTCATAGCCTTGCGGACCTCGCGCCATTTCCAGTCCATGGTGGACGGGTGGTGCGGGAACAACCGCTTCCCATCGGGCGACAATGCTCGCAGGAAAGGCAGCATATCGACGATGGCCTTGGACGCCGGAAGCCCCTTGGCCTTGCCGTTCTTGAGCCGTTCGATCTGGTTCAGGCCCGTGCGAGCCTTCTCCTCTTCGGTCGCCTCCCGATAGCGCGGCCAGTGGATCATGGTGTCGCCGTCGCCGTCGACCTCGATCCATTCATCCAGAAGCATAAGCGCCTCACCCTTGCGGCAAGCCGTGTCCAACAGGAACCGAACGAAGCAGCCGAATCGTTTCCAGTCGTGAGACGGGTTCTCAAGATGCTTCGTGTCGATGACCTTGAAGACGGCCACGCACTCGGCGTTCGAAAGGACGCGATCCTGAATGTTGTTGATCTTGATCGAGGGGAACGTCGGCTTGGCGAACAGGATCGGCTTCTTGTCCGGTCCCATCATCATCGTCGCGACCGTCAAAGCCTTCGACAGGGTTGGCTCACGATCTCATTGATCGTTGTTCGATGATGCGGCATGATTAACCCAATCATGGGGGAAATCATGAAGCGTAGCGGTTTGCGCGAGAGTTAAACGCCGCTCTCGCTCGCGCATCCTGTCTGCTTGTTTAGACCGCGAGGCCGCTATCTCTGCGAGAATGAACGATATGAGTCCCGCTACTGCCGCGCCAACCACAGCGCCGATTAGCGTGGACCAGAACGTTCCTCCGAGGTGGCCCAAGCCATCTTTGGATGACCAGTTTCGCCCAGCCGCATACGCGACCCCGCAGAGCAAGATCACGGAGAACAACCCAAATATGGTCCAGCCGAATCTCTTCACTGCCGTTGAATGCCGGTGTTAGGCGACGAATCCAACCTCCAGACCGTGCCAGACCGTGCCAAGGGCAACTCCAAATCGTGCCAATCGTGCCAAAACACGATCACCCCATTGATTTGGTTTACTAAAAAAAATGACGAGGTGATCGTGCCAAAGGCTGAATCACCCCGTCAAAACCGTGCCAACCGTGCCAAAAACGGGCCAACTGGCACCCTTGGCATGGCACGATTGCCCCTTTCGGGGATAACACTTTGATTTTGCTGGGAATATCTGGCGGAGACGGAGGGATTCGAACCCTCGGTACCCCTTACAGGGTACGACGATTTAGCAAACCGTTGCCTTCAGCCACTCGGCCACGTCTCCGGCAGGCGGCGTGCATAGCGAGTCGCGAGGCGCTGTGCAACGGGGGACCTGCCAACTGTCGCGTTAACGCGCCATAGATAGGCCACGTGCGACAAAAACGGGGCACTTCAAGCTGCAGAAACGTTCAAAACCGCCTTATGACGTCCGCCGACACCCTTTTTTCACCCGCGAACGACCCCCGCGTCCAAGCGCAACAGGGTCGTCGATCAGCCGTCGCCGGAACTGATTCGGCGTCAGCCTCGCCTCATCCGCGTCGTGGCCCCTTTCGTCCCGATGTCTGGCTGAACACCCGCCAGAGAAACGCCACCCGGCTGCGGGTCTTCTATTTTCGCGGTTTCGACATCGTCGGCGTCGGCGCCGTGGCGGCTGTCGCCGTTGCAGGCCTGATCCCCGGCGCGCTGCTGTCCGCCCGTCTGGCGGACATCGCCCCCTTTGGCTTGGGCGTCCTGGCGATCCTGGGCCTGATGCGCTCCTTGGGCCTTTATCGCTTCGAAAAGGGCCACGGCCTTGCACGGCACCTGATCTCGGTCGCCGGCGTCGTGACGGCGGGGATAGGCCTGACTGCGATGCTGGGGCTCGCCCTGCATGGCGCGGCGACGCCCTGGTCCGCCTATGCCCAGTGGGGCGCCGCGACCCTGGTCCTGCTGCTAGGCCTGCACACCGCCTGGAGCCTGCTGGTCGCCGACTGGCGTAGAAGCGGCGTTCTGACGCCCAATATCGTCGTGGTCGGCGCCACCCGCTATGCCCAGCGGCTGATTCAGGAGGCGCTACAGCGTCGCGACCTGAACGTGCTGGGCGTGTTCGATGATCGTCTGGCCCGCTCGCCCGACGCCGTCGAAGGCGTGCCCGTGCTGGGCGAGGCCGACGCCCTGCTGAACCACAGGCTGACGCCCTATATCGACCGCATTGTCCTGGCCATCGATCCCAAGGCCGAGGCCCGCGTGCGGGACCTGACGGCCCGCCTCGGCGCCCTGCCGATCCCCCTGACCTTGCTGGTCGATCCCAAGGCCGCCGAACAACGCAACGCCGCGCTCGA
This sequence comes from Brevundimonas sp. P7753, assembly GCF_013386595.1. NCBI lineage: Bacteria > Pseudomonadati > Pseudomonadota > Alphaproteobacteria > Caulobacterales > Caulobacteraceae > Brevundimonas > Brevundimonas sp. P7753. The sequence continues at coordinate 23,344 of NZ_JACARP010000064.1, forward strand.
GACCTTGGCCCAGGCCCCGCTAGCGCCCCTGGAGGGGCCTGCTGATCCTGATCGCCGGGCGTTCAACAAGCGACTGCAGGACATCGTGCTGTCTCTTGTCGGTCTGATGCTGCTGTCGCCGGCCCTGCTGCTGATCGCCGCCCTGGTGCGGCTGGACAGCCCCGGCCCGGCCCTGTTCCGTCAGCGCCGCCACGGCTTCAACCAGGAAGAAATCGTGGTGTGGAAGTTCCGCACCATGCGGCACGAAACCGCCGACGCCACCGCCGCTCGTCAGGTCACGGCCGACGACGACCGCATCACCCGCATCGGCCGCTTCCTGCGCGTCAGCAGCCTGGACGAACTGCCGCAACTCCTGAATGTCCTTCGCGGTGAAATGTCCCTGGTCGGCCCCCGCCCGCACGCCATCGGCATGAAGACCGGAGAGACCGAGTCGGCCCGTCTGGTCGCCGACTACGCCCATCGCCACCGCATCAAGCCCGGCATGACGGGCTGGGCGGCCATCAACGGTTCTCGTGGCCCCATGCACACCGCCGCCGAGGTTCGCCGCCGGGTCCAGTTGGACATCGACTATATCGAGCGTCAGTCCTTCTGGCTGGATCTCTGGGTGATCGCCGTCACCGTGCCCGTCCTGCTGGGCGACAGGATCTCGGTGCGCTGATGTTCTGGCGTGGCGTACTGGGCTATCTGCCTGCCAATGTGATGCAGGGCCTGATCGGCTTTCTGACGATCATCGTCTTCACCCGCCTGCTCAGCGCCGAGGACTATGGGCGCTACGCCCTGGCCCTGTCGGTCATGACCCTGGCCCATGTGGCGAGCTTCAGCTGGCTGGAGGCCGCCATGGCGCGGTTCTGGGCCGCCCAGCGCGAAGGCGCGGACATGGCCAGCCATTTCGCCAGCCTGTACCGCACGGCCTTCATCGTCAGCGGCCTGTTCCTGCCTCTCGTGGGGCTGGCGATCTGGCTGTGGCCCATGCCGGACGCCTTCCGTTTCCCTCTGGCGATGGCCCTGTTCGGCATTCCGGTGCGCTGCTTCTCCAAACTGGCGCAGGAGCGCTATCGCGCGTCGGGCGAGGTCCGCAAGGCGGCCACCCTCGACATCTGGAACAGCGTCGCCGGCCTCGCCGTCGGCGCAGCCTTCGCCCTGGCCGGTGCGGGCGGCGCCTCGCCCCTGGCGGGCCTGCTGATCGCGCCTCTGATGGCCATGCCCTTCTTCCTGCCCGGCGAACTGCGCGAGGCGCGGCAGGGCGCGGTCGATACCCAGCGGCTCAAGACCTACGCCGTCTATGGCTATCCCATCGCGGCCTCGCTCGGCCTTTCGCTGGTGCTGGCCTCGACCGACCGCTTCCTGCTGGCCCTCTTCCTCGACGAGGCCGCCGTCGGCGCCTATCACGCCAGCTATAGCATCGCCAATCGGACGCTGGACGTCCTCTTCATCTGGCTGGGCACGGCAGGGACCCCGGCCCTGGTCATGGCGCTGGAGCGCGGCGGCCGCCGCCCGCTGATCACCGCCGCACGGGAGCAAGCCTCGACCCTGGTCCTGATCGGCCTACCCGCCGCGGTCGGCGTGGCCCTGGTCGCCCGCCCCCTGTCGGAGTTCATGATCGGCGAGGAGCTGCGTGACGCCGCCATTCTGGTGACGCCGTGGATCGCCCTCTCGGCCTTCCTGTCGGGCATGACCGTCTATTATTTCCATCAGGCCTTCACCCTGGGCCGCCGCACCAGCTGGCTGCTGGCGGCCATGAGCGTTCCGGCCCTGACCAATGTCGTGCTCAACCTGCTGCTGATTCCGCGCTTCGGCGTTCTCGGCGCGGCCTGGGCCACAGCCGCCAGCTTCGCCGTCGGCCTGATCGCGTCGCTGTCCATCGGTCGGCGCATCCTGCCGCTGCCGATCCCATGGAACGCCCTGATCCGCTGCTCGCTGGCCGCCGCCGTCATGGCCCTTGTCGTCTGGTTCCTGCCCGCTATCGGCGGCTTTGCCGAACTGATGCTGGACGCCTCGGTCGGTGCAGGGGTTTACGGCGCCTGCGCCTATGCCCTGAACGCAGGCGGCGTACGCGAACTCGGCCAGCGGCTTCGGTCCGCCGTTCGCGCCCGGAGAGCCGTCGCATGAGCGCCTCGGCCCATATCCACGACAACGCCGGCTGGCCGATGGCCAGTCCGGTCCTGTCGGTGCTGATCCCCTTCCTGCGCGATGATCCAGGCGTCTTGCTGGCGCTTCTGGAGCGAGAAGCCCTCGCCCTGGATGGCGCGGTCGAACTGGTCCTGCTGGATGACGGCACGGCTGACCCCGCCCTGACCGCCCGTCTGACGGCCCAGATCGACGCCCTGGCCCTGCCGACGCGCCTGATCACCCTGACCGCCAACGAGGGCCGCTCCATCGGCCGCAACCGGCTGGCCTCAGCCGCACGGGGCGGGAGCCTTCTGTTCCTCGACAGCGACATGAGGCCCGACCACGACCGCTTTTTGCAAACCTGGGCGAGGCTGACGACCGAACAGGCGCCCGCCGTGGCCTTCGGCGGCTTCTCGCTGTTGCAGGCCCCTCAAGAGGCCCGCTTCGCCGTCCATCGCAGCATGGCGGCCAAGTCGGACTGCCTGTCCCACGAGCGGCGCGCCTTGCAGCCCGAGAAATACGTCTTCACCTCCAACCTTCTGGTCCGCCGCGACGTGTTCGAGACCGAGGCTTTCGATCCCGGTTTTTCGGGCTGGGGCTGGGAGGACGTGGAATGGGCCATGCGCGTCTCGCGCCGGTTCGCCGTCGTCCATCTGGACAACACCGCCACCCACATGGGTCTGGACACGGTCGAGGCCCTGGCCGCCAAGTACGAACAGTCAGCGCCCAACTTCGCCCGTGTCGTCGCCCGCCACCCCGACTTCGTCGCCGCCTATCCCAGCTATCGCGTGGCGAAAAAGCTGAAGACCGTGCCGGGCCTGAAGGCCGTTCGCCCCCTGTTCAAGCGCGCCGCCCATATGACCGCCCTGCCCGTGCCCTTGCGCGCCTTCAGCCTGCGCCTTTACCGCGCCGCCCTCTATGCGGAGGCGATATGATCCAGCCCTACACGCCTGACGTCAGCCTGATGGGCAAGCTGCGCCGCCGCTTCGCCCGGCTGACGCACCGCCGCCCGGCGCGCCTGGGCCTGACCCGACCGACCGTCAGCTTCACCTTCGACGACATCCCCGCCAGCGCCGGACACGCCGGGGCCAAGACGCTGGAGGCGCATGACGCGCGGGGGACCTTCTACGTCTGCGCCGGCCTGTTCGGGCAGGACGGACACATGGGCCGCTTTGCCGACGGCGGCGAGATCGTCGATCTGATCCGACGCGGCCATGAGGTCGCGGGCCATACCTTCGGCCATCTGGACTGCCACCGGACGCCCGAGGCTGAACTGATCGCCGACCTCGACGCCAATGACGCCGCCCTGCACGGCCTGGGCGCCGCCCCCATCCATTTCGCCTATCCCTATGGCGAGGTCTCGCCGCGCGCCAAGGCCCTGCTGGCCGGGCGCTATGCCTCGTTGCGCGGGGTGCACAAGGGGCTGGTCCACGACGGCGGCGACCTAAACCAACTGCCCGGCGTCGGCATCGAAGGCCCGGACGGCGAGGCCCTCGCTCGCCAGTGGATCGACCGCGCCGTGTCTGAAAACGCCTGGCTGATCCTCTACACCCACGACGTCCGCGAGACCCCTTCGCCCTGGGGCTGCACGCCCGACGCCCTGTCGCGCCTGATCGCCCATGCCCGCGCGACCGGCTGCGACATCCGCACGGTGGGCGAGGTGCTGGCGGCATGAAGGCGCCCGACGTCGCTGTCGTCATCCCGACCCTGCGTCGCCCCGACAGTCTGGAGCGCGCTCTGCGCTCGCTGTTCGTCCAGACCGACGTCTCGGACCGTCTGCGCGAGATCGTCGTCGTCGACAACGATCCGGCGGCCAGTTCGCGCGACACCGTGGACCGCCTGCGTCCCGCCTCCCCCGTGCTCCTGATCTGGCGCCATGCGCCGCGCCCTGGCGTCGCCACCGCCCGAAACGAGGGCCTAGCGGCCACGGACGCCCCCCTGATCGCCTTCCTCGACGACGACGAAGCCGCCTCGCCCGGCTGGCTGGCGGCCCTGCTGGCGGGCCAGGAAGCGACCGGCGCCGACGCCGTCTTCGGTCCGATCCGGGGGCGCGTCCCCGACGGAACGGGCTGGACCACCGCCTACCTCGAACGGTTTTTCGGTCGCGAAGGACCGGCGCAGTCGCAGTTGATCGACCAGCCTTACGGCTGCGGCAACGCCCTGCTGGTGCGCGCTACCGCCCTGCCCGGCGTCGCCCCGTTCAACACCTCAGCGGACCAATCAGGCGGCGAGGACGACGCCCTGTTCGCGGCCCTGGCGGCGCGCGGCGGCCGCTTCGGGTGGGCCGCCGACGCCTGGGTGGACGAGTTCGCCCCGCCGCACCGCGCCACGCTCCGTTATGCCCTGACCCGCGCCTTCGCCTATGGCCAAGGCCCCAGCCAGACCGCCGCCGCCGCCCGCGACTGGCCCGCCGTCACCCGTTGGATGGTCATCGGCGCGGCCCAGACCGCCGTCTGGACCCTGGCCGCCCTGCCCCTGATCCTGATCCGTGATCCGAGGCGTGCGGATAGGCTGGATCGCGCCGCGCGCGGGCTAGGAAAACTGTTCTGGATGAAGGGGTTCGAGCCGCACTTTTACGGCGCGCGCGAACTGGCGCGACTGGAGCGTCAAAAGGCCTAGCCGACCAGCCGCTTGAGCATCGGCGGCGGCGCCCAGGTCGAGCGGTTCATCACCACGCCGGCGATGCGTCCGCCCACGGCGTCGATCTCGTCACGCAGGGCCACCGGCTCGCTGGCCGCCGTCGTCTCAGCGGCGACCACCAGGATGGTGGCGTCGACAAAGGGCGCCAGGGTGATGGCCATGTCGCTGCGGTCGGCGGCGGGGGTGTCGATCACCACCGTATCGGCATGGGCGCGCAAGGCGGTCCAGTAGCGCGCCTCGCCCACCGGCTCGACCCGCTGGCCGGCCCGCAGCAGCTCGGTATGGAAGCGCGTGACGAACAACCGCCCGCCCAGACAGGCCCGCGCGGTCATCAGGCGCGCCGGCTTGACCGGCAGGCCGTCGCGCCCGCGCATCGGCGGCGTCACGGCATAGAAGGCAGAACCGTCGGGCGAGGCCTGGACCGGCGCCGCCAGACGCCCAAACCGCTCGGGCTCCGCCGCGATGGCGTCCATCTGTCCCTGCTGGCTTAGATCGCCGTCGATCAGCCAAACGGGCTTGCGCGCCCGTACGGCGGCCAGTCGGGCGTACTCGCGCGCCACGGTCGAGACGCCGTCTCCGGTCGTGGCCGAGGCGAACTGGATGACGCGGCCGCGATGAGCCGACGCTGGTCCCAGCGCCGCCCACAGTCCCGCCATTTCCGTCGTCAGATCCACCATCGAATCGGTTACGCGCCCATCATTGATGCGTCAGCCTAGCATGGGCCGGCGCATCCAAGAGGCTCAGCCCGCCTTCATCGGCGCCACGGCCAGCACCGGCATCTGCAAGGTGCGGCTGGCCGTCGAGGGCAGCGAGAACCCGCGCCGCAGGAAGACCCGCAGCAAGCCGACGCAAAGGGCCGTGAAACCGGCAAACAGGAAAACCGCGATCATCAGCGGCGCCTTCAGGCTCTTGCCCTTGGACGGCGGCTGAGCGCGCTCGATCACCGTGACATTATCGGCCCCCGCCTTGACCAGCTCATTGTCGGCGCGGCTCTGGGTCTCGCGCTGCTGGAACTCGCGGATTGAGGCGGTCAGGACTTCGCGATTGCCGGCCAGGGTGGCGTTGCGGGATTCCAGCTCGGTCAGACGGGCCTGACGCGTGCGCAGGTCCACCACCTGACGATCTAGCACGGCCAGACGCGCCGCCAGGGCGTCGCGCTCGGCCTGGGCGTTGATCCGCGTGGTCTCCAGCTCGACCCAGACAGGGTTCGGCCCCGTGCGGACCTCCTTGGCGCCGACCGCGGTGCCAGTGCCCACATAGGCCTGCATTTGGGCGATCCGCGCCTCGATCTCACGCACGGGCTGGGCGTCGGGCTGATAGCGGCTCAGCAGATCCTCGCGCTGGGTGCGCAGTTGCAGGATCTGGTCCTGCGCCGAAATGTTCAGGTCCTGCTGCAGGGCGATCTCGACCGGGGTGCGGCTCTGCTGACCCGCCAGCGTCGTCAGACGCTGCGCCGCCTGGTTCAGTTGCGCCTGAACCGCCATGCGCTCGGTGAAGATGGACTGATAAGCGGCCGCCAGGGTCGCCTTGGCCGTGGCGAAGTCGCCGATATTGTTGGTCCGCAGGAATTCTTCATAGGCCTGATCCGCGGTGGACAGCTCGTCCTCGAAGGCCCGGCGCTGGGTCTGGATGGCCGGGGTGGCGCGATCCTGGAAGACTTCGCGGCGATAGGTCAGGTATTGCTCGATGACCGTGTTCAGCACGCGCGCCGACAGGGCGGGATCATCGCTTTCATAGCGCAGGCCGATCACGGGGCTGAGCGGCGTCACCACCACCTCAAGGCCCGAGGCCACGGCGCGCACCGCATTTTCTTCCTGTTTGGCCGGGCTGGCCTTGGACGGCTTGCCGTCCTGGAAGCTCTCGACGCCCATGGCGCGAACCACGCGGCGTTTGACCTCCATGCTGTTCAGGATGGCCCCTTCCGACTGCGCCACCTCGGCGGCGGTCGGCGGCGAGCCCCGATCACTCAACCCGACGCGCGGCTGATAGACGTATTCCTGACCTACGCCGACGAACAGACTGGCCCCGGCGGTATAGGTCTTCTTCAGCGTCAGAACCGCTCCTGCGCCCAGGACGAACAGGACGGCGAAGACCAGCACCATGACCCACAGTTCGCGGAACAGCAGCGCCACGACGTCGAGGACGCCGTAACGCGGTCGAGCTGCTGCACGAGAGGCCAAACGCATGAGCCGGGGAAATCCATTCCAGGAAGCTTTCAGGCGCTACCCTTGAATGACCCACGTTAACCGGGCGTTACCCATAAGGGTCCAGCTTCACCTTCATTCGAAAACGACAGCTGTTCGCGCCCTCATGATCCCTGATCGCCGCCTTATCCTGATGGGCCTGGCCGCCGGCCTGGCGGGCTGCGCCAGCGGTCGTGGCCAACCGCCCCTCGGCGCGCCCCTGCCCGCCGATCTGGCCTTCGCGCCGTGGACGGATGTGGCCCCCGAATACCTGCTCTTCCCTGGCGACGAGATCGAGGTCGCCCTGCCCACCGCGACTGAGCTGACCCGTCAGCTCAAGATCGGCCCTGATGGGCGCGTCTCCTTGCCGCTGCTGGGCCATGTTATGGCGGCGGACCGCACCCTGGCCGAACTGGAGGCCGACGTCGCCGAGGGCTACGCCGCCCAGCTGCGCCGCCCCGAGGTCGAAGTCACCCTGCGCCTGGCCGGCCCGCTCAAGGTCTGGGTCGACGGCGAGGTCCGCAATCCCGGCGTGTTCGACATGCCCGGCGACATCGACGCCTATCAGGCCGTCATCATGGCCGGCGGCTTCCTGCCCTCGGCCCGTTCCGCCCAGGCCGCCCTGATCCGACGCGGCCCAGGCGGGGTGCGCATGATGCGCCCCATCGACCTGCGTCCGCGCCGGGCCGAGGTCGTGACCCTGCATCGCGGCGACATCATATTCGTGCCGCGCTCGACCCTGGGCGAGCTCGCCGCCTTCTTCACCCTGTTCCGCGCCGCCCTGCCTATCGGCTTCAGCTACGCCCTGAACGGCGGCTACGCCTCGACCTGAGGCCATCTTTTCGCCGCAAGCGGAACTGCCGAGCTTGGTCTGGCGTTGCCTCTCCGGGATCTGTCGCCCCGCTAGAGGACCGACCCAATGCGCATTCGCTCCGGCTTCCCGGTCCTCGCCGCCGCTCTCGCCCTGGCCGCCTCGCCGACATGGGCGGCACAGGAGGACGGACAGAACGCGGCCGGCGACGACCCCATGGTTCTCTACGACAAGGACGGGACCACCCTGAGGGCGCATCTACAGGCGGGCGGCAATCTGGTCGCCGAACACAACCTTTTCTGGCGCTTCGCAGAGACGGTGGCCGGCGTCACCGATTTCGATCCGAACGCCGAATGGTTCGAAGCCTATGTAAAGCCCGGCCTGACCTTTGAGCGGCGTGTGGGCGAACGCGCGACCTTTTATGGCGGCCTGTCGGCGGTCGCCTCCATGACCGTGGGCACCGACGCCTTCGACGCCGGGGATACCGGCCGTGCGACCCTGGAGGAAGGCTACCTCGGCTGGCGCTACAAGGCCGATGAGACCACCTTCGACGTCTCCGTCGGTCCGCGCGTCTTCAAGGCCGGCACGGGGATGCTGATCGAGGCGGGCGGCTCCAGCGGATTCTCGCGCGGCGCGTTGAAGCTCGGCCCGCGCAAGGCCTGGGCCTTCGCCGCCCTGGGCGAGGTCAGCCGCGGCGGTTTCAAGGGCACGGCCTTCTACCTCGACCCCAATGAGTCGCCGGACAACGACAGCCACAATCGACTGGCCGGCGTGGACCTCCGCTACGATACCAACCCCAACGCCGTCATCGGCCTGACGGCGGGCAAGGTGCTCGAATCCGAGTCCCCCTACCCCAAGGCCCCGCCCGGCGGGATCGGCGTTCCAAGCATCATTCCCGGCGCCCGCGACGGGCTGCAGTTCGCCAATCTCTACATCCGCTCGCCGCTCAGGGGCGCGCCCAACGCCTTCATGGCGGCGGATCTGGCGGTCGAGCGCAACGACCGCATCGACCTGCGTGCCTGGGCGGGCCGCGTCCAGATCGGATACGCCTTCGCCGAACATCGCTGGAAGCCGACCTTCACCCTGGGCTATCAGACCTTCTCAGGCGACGATCCCGACACCCCCCGGCTGGAGCGGTTCGACCCTCTCTATTACGAGGGCAACCCCTCGGCATGGTCGACCGGCACCAAGTCGTCGATGGTCTTCATCAACTCCAATGTGAACTCCTGGCAGGTCGCAGTCAGCGTCGCGCCGACGCCGCAGGACACCCTCACCGCGCGTCTGCACCGAATCGAGGCCGACCAGTTGCGCAGCCCCATCCAGTTCGGCCAGGCCACGCGGGTCACGGTTCAGAACGGCGTCAACTCCCCCATCACCGGCGTCACCCGCCACCACCTGTCCGACGACCTTTACGTCGAGTACTTTCGCGCGATATCGGCCAACCTATACCTAACGACGGGCTTTTCCGTCTCCGTGCCCGGCGCGGGGACCAAGTCCATCGTCGAGGACGCACCCGTCTGGGCCGGCGCCTACGTCAATCTGATCGCCAACTATTGAACCGAACGAGACGTCCATGACCCTGCTCGCACCGCCGACCAATCGCCGTAACCTGCTGGCCGGCGCAGGCGCCCTGGCCGGGGCGACGCTGATCGGAGGGCGTTCGGCCATGGCCCAGTCACGCGCGTCGTCCATGATCTTCACCGGCGGCCCCATCCTGACCATCGACGACGCCATGCCGACCGCCGAAGCCATGGCGGTGCGCAACGGGGTGATCGTGGCGGTCGGCTCGCTGGACGCCGCCCGCGCGGCTGTGGGCCGCAACGCCCAAGTGGTCAATCTGGACGGCCGCACCCTGCTGCCGGGCTTCTTCGATCCGCACGGCCACGTGTCGATGGTCGGCCTGCAGGCGCGCTACGCCAACCTGCTTCCCGCGCCGGATGGTCAAGGCGACGACATCCCCGCCCTGCAACGCATCACTCGCGACTGGATGAACGCCCACGAACAGCTGGTCCGCGATACCCAGTTGGTCATCGGCTTCGGCTATGACGACTCCCAGCTGAAAGAGCATCGCCACCCGACACGGACTGAGCTGGACGCCATCTCCGACAGCGTGCCGATCCTGTTCATGCACCAGTCCGGCCACCTGGGCGTGGCCAACAGCGCGGCCCTTAAGGCCGCCGGTATCAGCGCCTCGACGCCCAACCCCGACGGCGGAGCCTTCCGCCGCGAAGACGGCTCGCAGGAACCCAATGGGGTCATGGAGGAAACCGCCCTCTTCACGGTCATGGGCGCCCTGTTCACCCGCCTGGACCTTCAGGCCAACCTAGAGATGATCCGCGAGGGCGCGCGCTTCTATTCCAGCTTCGGCTACACCACGGCTCAAGACGGGCGTTCCTCGACCGACACCTGCCGCATGATGGCAATGCTGGCCGAACGCGGCGAACTGCCTATCGACATCCTGTCCTTCCCCGACATTCTCACCTCGACCGACGTCATGGCGACGCCGCTGTACCGCAAGAATTACGTCGGCAAATACCGCATCGGCGGGGTCAAGCTGACCATTGACGGCTCGCCCCAGGGCAAGACCGCCTGGCTGTCGCAGCCCTACTACATTCCGCCCGAAGGCAAGCCAGCCTCCTATCGCGGCTATCCCGCCGCGACCGAGCAACAGGTTCTGGACGCGGTCGAACTGGCCTTCAAAAATGACTGGCAGATCGAGGTCCACGCCAATGGCGACGCCGCCATCGACTTGCTGATCGGCGCCGTGCGCGACGCCACGAACCGCCACGGGGCCAAGGACCGCCGCCCGGTCCTCATCCACGGCCAGACCGTCCGCATGGATCAGCTGGACGAACTCAAGACCCTGGGCATCGTGCCGTCTCTCTTCCCCATGCACACCTTCTATTGGGGCGACTACCATCGGGACTCAGTGCTGGGACCGCGCCGGGCCGAGTTCATCTCGCCCTGCGCCTCGGTCGTGCGGCGCGGGATGCGCTTCACCAGCCACCACGACGCGCCGGTGGCCAATCCCGACGCCATGCGCGTCCTGTCCGCCACCGTCACCCGCCGCACCCGCTCGGGCGACATCCTCGGCCCCGACGAATGCGTCCCCGTCGATATCGCCCTAAAAGCCATGACCCTCTGGGCCGCCTGGCAGCACTACGAAGACGACCGCAAGGGCTCCCTGGCCGTCGGCAAGCTCGCCGACATGACCATCCTGGACGCGGACCCCATGACCATCGATCGTGACAAGCTGGCGGCGATCAAAGTCACGAGCACATGGAAGGAAGGCCGCGAGGTCTGGTCTGGGTGAAGCAGCGCCAATCAACGCCGAGGTATCGCCCTATCTTTCGGGGCGGATGCCTAAGATACAAACTGCCCCGTTGCGGACATTCAATGCGTCCGCTCATATGTCTAGATGACGTTGTTCAATCTACTGTCTGCTGGGCTACTTGTCGGCGCAACACTGGTCTTGAGCGGAGGCTCCGGCGAGATCGTGATCGAAAAGCAACGGTTTGTCGCTCGCGACGAAAAAGGGCAAGTCATCGCTACGGTCATCATGGAGCAGCCGCTTCCCGCTCACAACACCAGCCTTGCCTTCGACGGCCCGCCTGAACCGGGACACGCTGTTTTAGTCGAACCGATGACCTTCGAGGATGCAGGTGAGTTTCAATGCCACTGGTCCAGACTCATCATCATTTGCAAAACTGCTGAACAAGAGCCCGCCGAGACCCGCCTAGTTTCAGGTGGCTATGTCCGCCGGCTCGATGCTGAGGCTGTCATTGTATCCGACGCGCCAGGCGACGTTGCAGGCGATTTCTCTACTCTTCATGATGGACGTCTTGTCGCGTTCGGAGTTCTGGACCAATCGGGCGCAACGCCTTGGCGATACGACGCTCTTTAGGCCCGTTGCCTACCCTTAAGCGACACGCATTGAGTCTGCTTTATCAAGCGACAGGCCAGCACTTCATTGAGAAGAAGATCGAACGGCGCTAGCGCCTTCGAGACGCGCTGAAACTCGCGTCCAGGCCCAAGGGGCTATTCCATGGTCGGGGCGAGAGGATTCGAACCTCCGACCCTCTGGTCCCAAACCATAGCGAAAGCGCCTGTCTTCAAGCGCTTGCCTGTAAAACTAGCCGCTTGCGACCTCAAGCGCAGTAAGGCTTTGCGCGGGGGCGTAAAACGATGGGCCACCGAATCTCTGCCGATGAACGGCGCGTCGCTGGAGCTCATGCGCTGCTGCTGGCCAAGATAGCTGAGTTCGGCGCTCACGTGGTTGCCGACAATCACAAGGCCGCCCAACGTAGTCGCGACAAAGCGCCCGCAGCCCTCGAAGCCTATTTCGACCTGACGGACCAAAGTAACACCGCAGCGATGATGAGGGGCTACTGACGGGCACAATGACCCGCCACGTCGCCGCTGACGTAACTCGGTTCCCGAATCAGGTAGACTCACAAAATGTGTGAGCTTTTCGGACTTCCAGCCCCCTGCTTCGAAACGCCGCCGCATTGGTGGACGGCTCTTGCCAACTTAACTGCTTGGTTCGACTGGGACGCGATCGGTGCCGTTTCGACCGCACTGGCTTTGTACATGACGATCCGCTTAGCCACAGAGGCTCGACGTGAGCGCCGCCAGCGCGAAGCGGTTCTCCTTGGAACTGCGGCTCACATTTTGCGGGCTGCCTACTTGTCTATTCGAACCTCGATTCAGAGTTCGACTGCCTCAACCACTTGGTCAGAAGGTGATCGTCGATACCTCGAGAAGCGGTTCAAAGAGGATTCCATTGACGATCGCTTGGACGCGATCGCGCCGTTCCATTTCCCAACCGTCCAAACAGCAGAAACATATCAAGCTGCTCTTCTCTCTATAGAGAACATCAAGGACGAGAGGAGCGAACCTAGCGGCGATTGGTATAGGGCCGTGACTGAAGACACACAGCAGCTTTTGCTGAATATCGAGGCGCTAGAAGACGCCTCCTACAGTCGTTCTCACTCGTTGATACGCACCTTAGCGCGTCGGCTTTGGCATACCTCAAAGAGGGACAGGAAATGACGGCTCGAACCGGTTTGACGCAATGGATAGGTGCCCTTGCGTCTGCAGCAACAGCCAAGCAGGCCAGAGCCGCTGGTGCGTTACGCCATCTCGTCGGCCCAGCGCTAGGGACGGAGGATCTCGAAGAGCGGGAGGAACGAGCGGCCGCACGGCATCAACTGGAGCAAGCTCTAGCTGCATCGGGTGGGTTAGCAGGGCGGGCTGGGGCGCGCTGGCTCGACGACGAGATCGGCCACCAAAACAATCGAGAGTCAGTGGCTGAGTTAACAGCAGAAATACTCGTTGAAGACGACGGTAATGGAGATTCTGGTGAAGAGCCCACTCTAGATCCCGACTGGCTAAATTTGTTCGCATCACATGCTGAAAAGGCGTCAGGCGACAGCCTGCGGGAAATGTGGGCTCGTGTACTGGCTGGGGAAATCCGCAAGCCGGGAGCCATTTCTCTAAGAACGTTGCAGTTCGCCTCTACGTTAGACTTGCCCACAGCGAAGGCTATGCAAGCCATGGCGTCCTGGGTCTATAACGGCACTAATCTCCCCTATTTGGCCGGGAAGAAATTACCGTTCGAAACTCTGCAACTTCTTCACGACGAAGGTCTCATCGGCTCTCTGGACAGTAACATCACCAACAGCGTCACCTTGCCCGAAGGCTGGGCAGCGGCCATGTTCGGCGACATCGGTGTGTTCTTTAAGGGCTCCCCAGGTCAGGTGCTTTCATTGCCAGGGATCTCTGTTTCGCGTGTAGCGAAGGAGTTTCTTGGGACAATCTCGCTTACCCGCGACCAAGCCGTACCGCTCGCCTTTGCGGAAGACCTGCAGAACGATAGCTTAATTCAGGCAATCCGGGTGGGCCCATGTCAACGGAAGCCTGATGGCACTTTCGATATGCCAGGTGCAACACTGATCAAAGATTGGACGCGGCCCATCTTTGTTCCGCCAGTGACGCCCGGCATGCCAGGGATGCCCTACCGACCACCTGGAACCTAGGTGCAAGGATCCGCAAGACAGGGAGCAGCCAAGGCTTCTCCCTTTAGCCTAGGCCAGGTGGCGCTTGTGCCACTCCCCGTCGTGCAAGGAATGCGACATGCAAAGCCTGCGGGCGAGGCGGGGGGAAAAGCGCGGTTCTTGGGAGG
>NZ_JACARP010000065.1:0-1098 GCF_013386595.1 Brevundimonas sp. P7753
TACGCCTGGTACAAACAGAACGGCTCGTCGGCGATCACCCGGGCGGCGACGCCTGTGTGGGTGCAGGTGAGCCAGTCGCACTGCATGACGGGAGGGACCTGCTGATGAGGGGCGTGGAGGGGGGGCGCCTTAAGGCGCTGATAGCGGCGGGTCTGGGCTTGTTGCTGACGGGGCCGGCATGGGCGCAGAGCGCCGACGAGGTCAGGACCACGATCACCTATCAGGTCGGTTCGTCCAGCGTGGCCAGCAATCTGCTGCCGGTATCGGTGACGATGGCGTCGGGCGACGGCGCGCTCAGCGCCGCGACGACCACCACCTATGACGCGGTCGGCAATGTGCTGACGGTGGATGGGCCGCTGGCGGGGACGGCGGATACGGTGCGCAACGTCTGGGACGCGATGCGCCAGCAGGTGGGCGTGATCACCCCGGATTCGGACGGAACCGGCGCGCTGCTGAACGCGGCGACCCGCACCACCTACAATGCCGACGGCCAGGTGACCAAGGTCGAGCAGGGCACGACGCCGGGGCTGACCGATACGGACTGGGCAGCTTTTTCGCCGCTTCAGACGGCGACCACAGACTATGACGTCCAGGGCCGGAAGATCCGGGACACTGCGGGCGTGGGCACGGCGGCGGTCATGGTGACCCAGTACAGCTATGACGCTGCGTCCCGGCCGCTGTGCACCACGGTGCGGATGAACCCGGCGGTCTATGGATCGCTGCCGGCCTCGGCCTGCACCTTGGGGACTGAGGGGACGCAAGGCCCCGACCGGATCACCCGCAACGTCTACGACGCGGCCGGTCAGGTGCTGCGGATCGAGCGGGCGGTGGGCACGCCGCTGCAGCAAAACTACGTCGCCTATACGTATACGCCGAACGGCAAGCAGGCGACGGTGACCGACGCTAACGGCAACCGAGCGTCGCTGACATACGACGGCTTTGACCGTCAGGTGCGCTGGACCTTCCCGTCCAAGACCACGCCGGGCCAGGTCAATACGGCCGACTATGAGCAGTACGGCTACGACGCCGCCGGCAACCGCACGAGCCTGCGCAAGCGCGACGGCCGCACCATCACCTATGTCTATGACGCCCTGAATC
>NZ_JACARP010000065.1:1117-1973 GCF_013386595.1 Brevundimonas sp. P7753
GGCGGCCGCACCCACGTGACGCATCCGGATGGGCAATACGCCCAATACAGCCGCGATGTGCTGGGGCGGGTGAACTCGGCCTATATGAACACCACGCTGGTGTTCGATCCGCGCTACGACAACCACGGCCGAGCGACGCACTTGTACCGCCGCGTCGGTTCCAGCTGGACCGTGCCGACCACTTATGGCTACGACGAGGCCTCGCGGCTGGCTTCGTTGACGCACAATCTGGCGGGCGCGGCTCACGACATCACCACGACCTTCGCCCGTAATCCGGCCAGCCAGGTGGTCTCCCGCACGCGGAACAACGCCGCCTATGACTTCGTCGATCATGTGAACGTCACCCGCGTCTATGCGGTCAACGGTCTGAACCAGTACACCACGGCGGGACCGGCCAGTTTCACCTATGATGCCAATGGCAACCTGACCTCAGACGGCTCGGGCGGCGCCTACGTCTATGACGTGGAGAACCGGCTGATCAGCGGCCCGGGCGGAGCCAGCTTGATCTGGGATCCGTTGGGCCGCCTGTTCCAGAGTTCGAGCAGCAGTCGGTCGGCGATCCGCTATCTCTACGACGGCGATAGGCTGACAGCGGAGTACGACGTTGAAGGCAATATGCAGCGGCGCTACGTCCACGCCGACGGCGCCGATACGCCTCTGGTCTGGTACGAGGGGGCGAGCACAGCCTCGCCGCAGTATCTCTATGCGGACCACCAAGGCTCGATCGTCGCCCGCACCGACGCCACAGGCGCGGTCAACGCCGTCAACACCTACGACGAGTACGGCATCCCCGGCTCGGGCAACATCGGCCGCTTCCAGTACACCGGCCAGGCCTGGCTGCCGGAACTGGGCATGT
>NZ_JACARP010000066.1:0-23485 GCF_013386595.1 Brevundimonas sp. P7753
CGTGGGCTCGGAGATGTGTATAAGAGGCGGATGTAATGCGACAGCCGGTCGAAACCGGAAGGCGGGAGAACCTATATGCGCCAGAGCGCCTCGAGCGCGTGCTGTTGGTCAGGACCCATCTTCGCGGAAGGCATTATGGCCAGCGGTCATGCGAACCGCACCAACAGGTCGAACACATGGCCGCACCGACCAGGCTCAGCAGAACGTCAAATCAATCCTTGCCAACGGAGAGCCGTCCACACATGGCGCTTCGCTGACGGAAATGCCTGACGCTGCTAGACGTACGGCACGCTTGTTGACCGATCTCTGGAGCAGTCATGCCTGAAAAAGTCGAGCACCCCGAGATCGGGATTGACCGCGCCACCTTCTCGCGGGGCAGAGTCCAGACCACCGCATCCCTCCATCTCACGGGAGGGCTCCAGGCCCTGATGGTCAGTGAAGGATGGTCTATCCGTCCCATCGCGACCGAGGGAGGGCTAGGGGTTTTTCGAGCATTTCCGCGCAATGAGATCGATCGGTTTGCGGGACTAGCCGGCCTACGGGTTATTGGCGGAGACCAAGTCTCAGGAGCCGAAGGGCCTCTGCCTGCCCGATTTTGGACGCCTCAGTATGGGCCGGCACGGCAATTTTCGCCTGCGGATGAATGGGGGTCGATCGCGATCGCCGCGGCCCGGAGTAAGGACTACCGCGTCGCGGAGATGGCCCGAAAGATCGCAGTGAGCCTCACCGCCGCCGGCATCCGCGTCCGAGACGCGTCCGATGCTTACCATGCCCAGTTGGTCGATGCCCTGATCGCTAAAAAGGCGGTAGGCAGCCGATTTGCGAACACCGCTCTCTTGGATCTGTTTCTAGATTTCCATTCGCTCCTTTCAGAGATGGCGAGCGCACGCGACTACATTGCCGAATATGCGGGCCATAAGCTCGGCGCGCCAACGCGGGTCGATGCCCTAAATCGCTTCGAAGATTGGGTGACGGCCGAAAGCCGGCGCGACAAGGCCGCGGACCCTCTGGCCATCGCCCTAGTCGGTTCAAGGGAGGTGGGAGCACCTAACGCTTGGCTTGGAGAATTGACCGGATATCGAAATCTCGTCCTGCACAAGACCCCACTCGCTGCAATGTCGGACACAGCACGGCTTACGCTAGCCGAACGGCAGGTCGAGGAAATCAGTGTCCGACTGATAGAGGTTCATATTCCTGACATCGCTAACGAAGGTGCGACCTGCGAGGCTTTAACAAAGTTCGTCTCGCTTCATGAGCGGCTTCTAGAACTTGCGGGTCTGGCCGCAGATCAGGCGGGCTATTCGGCTGCACCGCCGAGTTTCGTGGTCAGGGGATAACGCGCGAAGGGCGCGCTCGCATCTTCGAAAGATGAAGGAGCTGTGATGAGGTGCAGCACCTCGAAGTTCGCCTTCCGGTTTGGCCGCCAATGTCCACTCCTGGCGCATTGTAGCCGCGGCACGAACCGCAAGTCCTTCAGGGCAGGAAGCGGGAGGCCGATTGGTGCGGCCTCCGATCGCAGAACCCAACTGCTTGACCCTTTAATCCCGTGGGATATGCCTGCCCGCCGACGGCAAATACGGAATCTGTTCTGCACCAGTTCGATGTCATCGTCCGCGTGACCTGCGCCACGCTGCTGCTTGTCGCCGCCGTCGCCCTGTTGCGGCGTGGGCGACGGGCGGACTATGTCTGGTTCGCGCCTTTCGCCCTCTGCCTGTGCGGCTATCTTGCCGGCAACACGACTGTCGAGGCGCTGCAGCTTCCGGGCCTGATCGGTCGCGTCGGCGTGCTCCTGGGCGGCTTCGTCGCTGTCTCGCTCTGGTGGTTCTGTCTGGCGGTATTCGACTGGAGCTTCCGGCCCCGAGGTCCCGTGCTGGCCCTGGGTCTGGCCTGGATGGTCATCGCCTCAGCCGATCGGGGCTTCTTGGGGGCGGGGCTCGCGGATCGCGGCCTGTCCTGGATCCTGATTGTATTCGGCTGCCTGATGATGGGGCATCTGGCCTGGCGGCTGTATCGCGATCGGGACAGCGACCTGCTGGACCGCAGGCGGCGGTCGCGTTTGGCGGTGGTCGTCTTGCTAGCGGGAATTCTGATCATCGACATGGCCATAGACGTCCTGCTGGGACTGGAGTGGCGCTCCCAGACTTACGCGGTCGGCCAGAACCTGGTCTGTCTGGGCTTCGCCGCCTGGCTACTGACCCTGGGCGGGGAGGGTGCGCCCACGCCACCCCATTTCGCGACGGCGCAGCAGGTCGAGACCGACGCGCTGGTCGCTCGACTGCATCGTCTGGTCGAGGTCGAGAAAATCCATCTGGATCCGGCGCTCGATCTGGCGGGCTTTGTCCGCCGGATGGGAGCGCCCGAAAAAACGGTGCGCCGGCTGATCAACCACCAACTCGGCCATGACCATTTCCGCACTTTCCTGAACGCCTGGAGGATGGAGGAGGCGCGCCGCCTGCTCGCCGACCCGGCGCGCCGGGGGGACAAGCTGATCGTAATCGCAATGGACAGCGGCTTCGCCTCGCTGTCCTCGTTCAACCGCGTCTTCCAGTCGGTGCAAGGCATGACGCCCGGCGCCTATCGCCGCGCCCTCCAGTCGCGTGAGGCAGATGGCGGCGTGAGGAGCCAGGTCGCCGGGTTCTGAGATCCGTTTCGCCGTCTTTCGAGAAGCGGGCGCCGCACCGGTCGGGGCAGAAATCGTCCCACTCGCAGACATCAAGGAGCGCGGCGTGGACGGTTTCATTGGAATTCTGGGCGTAGTGGCCCTGATGCTGGGCGCGGGCATCGTGCTGGGGGCGCTTCTGCCGGGGCGGATGTCCCTGCCCTGGCTGTTGGCGGCGGCGGCGCTGGTCCTAATGAACGATCTGATGCTGACCAACGGATACGGCCTGTTCCCGAACCTGCCGCTGGGCGGCGACTGGAACTGGCAGGGCAAGATCCTGGCGCTGGCGGCGTCTGCTGTCGTGATAGCCCTGCCAGGATTTGGGCGGCGCGAGACGGGCCTGACTTTGGTCCAGGCGGCCGGCAGTTTGAAGACGGCCTTACCGGTCGCCGGCCTCTATGTCGGCTTGTTCATGGTCCTGGCCCTGATTTTCCCCAACGATCGCCCCTCGGTCGAGACCCTGATCTTCCAGCTGACGATGCCGGGGCTGGAGGAGGAGGTTTTCTATCGTGGCGTCCTGCTGGTCGCCCTTGGACGCGCTTTCGCCGGGCGTGTGCGGTTCCTGGGCGTGGACTGGGGGCTGGGCGCGATCCTCTCCTGCATGCTTTTCGGTCTGGCGCATGCTTTTGGCTTC
The DNA here is from genome assembly GCF_013386595.1 of Brevundimonas sp. P7753. NCBI lineage: Bacteria > Pseudomonadati > Pseudomonadota > Alphaproteobacteria > Caulobacterales > Caulobacteraceae > Brevundimonas > Brevundimonas sp. P7753. The sequence continues at coordinate 3,294 of NZ_JACARP010000066.1, forward strand.
AGCAACGGCGAGTTCTCTTTCGACCCGCTGACGATGGGTTTGACGGCCGTCCCGTCCCTGATCGCCGTTTGGATGGTGCTGAAAACCCGTAGCCTGATGCTGCCCGTGCTGCTGCACAACTTCGGCAATGCGGTGATGATGCTGGTTTGAAGGCTGTGCAGCTGGGGGACGGAGGCCATTTCGGGTCGGAGCGAGCACGCGGGGGGAAGCTTTCCGCCGCCGCGCGCCGGTCGAGAGCCACGGGCTGGCGGATTCAACGGTAGGAGTCTTTCACCGCCCGCGCTTTTGACGTATTTATAGGTTGTCTCCAGCGGAGACCTGCGTTGCCTGAGGCGACGCCACCCCGAACCGCTGTCCGACGGCCCGGTCTGCTTAAATGCCGCCGTCATCAAGACCCATGCTCAGCATTCGCCGGGCATGGCTTTCTTGAACAGCCGGGTCATCCACGCAGCGGGCTCCGGCGCATGACGGGAACGCGTTATGGCCCACCTGCAAATCACATATCGCCCCATTGGCGACCTGCGACCGCGCGCTGGTAATCCACGAACCCACAGTCAAAAGCAGATCGACCAGATCGCCCGCTCCATCCAGCGGTTTGGCTTCGCCAGCCCGGTGCTCATCGACAAGGATAATGGCGTCGTCGCCGGCCATGGCCGGATTACTGCGGCCAAACAGTTGGGCCTGACTGAGGTCCCGACGGTCTGCCTGGCCGACATGAGCGAGGCCGACGTGCGCGCCTACGTCATTGCGGATAATCGGCTGGCGGAGAACGCCGGCTGGGATCGCAACCTTCTTGGGGTCGAGTTCCAATATCTGGCCGATCTGGATGTGGATTTCGATCTGTGCCTGACCGGTTTCGAATTGCCCGAGATCGACGCCATTCTTAGCGATATCGGAACGGAAGGCGCCAAGGGCTTCCCCGATGACGCAGTGCCCGCATCCGCTGCGGGCCCCGCTGTCACGCGCCCGGGCGATGTCTGGCAGATCGGGCGTCATCGCCTGATCTGCGGGGATGCGTTGCAGGCTGAGACCTACGCTCAACTCCTCGGCGAGGAGAAGGCGGGGATGGTGTTCGCCGATCCGCCGTACAATGTCCCCATCGCAGGCCATGTTTCCGGGTTGGGAAGGGCCCAGCATCGAGAGTTCGCTATGGCGTCGGGAGAGATGGCCAGCGAAGAATTCGCTAACTTCCTCTTTCGGGTCTTCACCCAGGTGACCAAGGCGTCGGCGGAGGGCTCCATCCATTTCCACTGCATGGACTGGCGCCATTTGCCCGAGATTCTGCAGGCGGGAACCGCCGCCTACAGCGAATTGAAAAACCTTTGCGTCTGGACCAAGACCAACGGGGGCATGGGCTCGCTCTATCGATCGGCGCATGAACTGGTGCTCGTCTTCAAATATGGCCGAGCGCCGCATGTGAACAACGTGGAGCTCGGGCGGCACGGCCGGTATAGGACCAATGTTTGGGCTTATGCCGGAGCCAACAGTTTCGGTGCCGGTCGGGACGAGGATCTGGCGGATCACCCCACCGTGAAGCCTGTCGCCATGATCATGGACGCCATCCGCGACTGCTCGCGCCGTGGCGACATCGTGCTGGATCCCTTTGCGGGCTCTGGCAGCACCCTTCTGGCGGCGCACCGGACCGGCCGCCGCGGGTGCGGCGTCGAGATCGATCCGCTCTACTGCGACGTTATCATCCGCCGCCTCAGTGAAAGGGCCAAGCTTCAGGCGACGCTTGAGGGGGACGGCAGGGTGTTCGCTGACGTCGCCGAGGTGAGGGCGAGCCAGCAAGTCGAGGAGGGCGCAGCATGACCGACCATCCTGAGGGCCCCAATAATCCGGCCAAAGACACGCGGTTCAAGCCTGGCAGGTCGGGGAATCCGAAGGGGCGCCCGCGCAAGGTCCCGCAAGCGCAAATCCCGAGCCAGCAAGGCCGTGACGTGCGTGCGATCGCCCGGATCAAAATCCCCGTGAAAACGCCAGCTGGGGTCAAGAAAATGACCCTGGATCAGGCCATTTACTACCGTATCTTCATCGACGCGGCGAACGGCAAGATCTCTCAGCAGAGGCAGGCGATCAAGCTGATCCAGGACGCCTTCGGAGACAACATCCTCCAAGATAGTCGCCTGAGGTGGATTGATCAGCATGCTCCCGACTATCAGGACGTTGGCTCCAAGGACCCGTTGATCCGGGCGTTCATGATCAGTCTGGCGGAACGCTCCAAGAGATAGCTGGAAATTATGGAGCGGACTGCTCTCAGTCCAGCAGGTCGCCAATCTTGATTTCTAGGGCGCGGGCCAGGCGGTCGATTACATCGATCGTCGGGTTCCGCGCCCCTCTCTCGAGATCACTCACGTAGGTTCGATGGATGCCTGCCTCGTGGGCAAAAGCTTCCTGGCTCAGATCCTTGGCGCGGCGGTGCTTTTGCAGGTTGGCGGCAAGGCGTTGGCGGACGTTTTCCATCCCCACTTGGACATGGCTATGTCGTCGATAGGTCTACAGACGATCAGAGACAATCGGCTTGACTTGTTTGTGGTTGAGACCATGACGATGTCACTCATCGTCTACAGGAGGTCCGCTGCATGGATGCCGCCCCCAAAGCCGCTGTCGCTGCCGGTGGCGTTACGCCGGATGCGTCGGCCGTCCGGCGCTTCACGACCAAACAAATGGGCGATGCCTGCGAAATGCTGGTTGCGGCTGAGCTGACGCTCGCCGGAATTCCCGCGTTGAAAGTTCCCGACAACTGGCCCCATTACGATGTCATCGCCCAGCCCCTGGGTGCGCCTGCCCAGCGGATTTCGGTGAAGTCGCGGACCTTTAAAAGGGGCGCGGCCTACGTCTACTACAAGGCCGGAGACATGTTCGATTGGCTGGCGATCGTTATTTTATCGGGTGAGGGCGGCGCGCTGCGCCAAGTCTACATGGTGCCCAAGGCCACGGCCGATCACCATGCACGGCACGACAAGCCCACCAGCCGAACGGCCAATGACCGATACTTCCGCATCGACGAGGTCGAGCGCCTGTTCTCGGCCTTCAGCAGCAACTTCACCTTGGACGAGATCGGCTCCCACACGAAGAAGGGGCTGGCCCAGGAAACCATTGGACAAGCGCCCGTCCCAGAGCGGTAGTGAACCGCCCGGCCGCCCCGGGCTCAGGTCAGTAGGGCGCTTAGCCTGGCTCACCTGGACCGGAACATCATGACCAAGGCCAACATCGACATCGACCCATCCGGCGATACGCTCGCCCCGGTTGGTCCGAGGCTTTCCAAGCTGGATCATCTTATCGCCCTGCTGGGCGGCCCTGACGGCGCTTCCATGGCGCAGATGATGGCCGTAACCGCCTGGCAGGCTCATTCGATCCGCGGCGCTATGGCCGGCGCGCTCAAACGCAAAGGCTACACCGTCGTGAGCGCGAAGGCTGAGGTCGGTCGGCGCTGGCGGATCATGCAGGAGGCGGGCCAGTGAACTGCACCGACGATCTTCAGGCGCTTGAAACGATGAAAATCGACACCCTGCGCGCGGTCTGGCGTGGGCGCTTCGGCGAACCGCCGCCGCTTCGATCCGGGGACCTCATGCGCCGGGCTCTGGCCGAGCGCATGCAGATGGCGGTCGAAGGCGGGGACAGCGCCCTCGACAAGCGTCTGGCCCAGACCGCCGCCCGGCATCGGACGGGACGTAAAGCCACCATCCGCACCGTCACCTTCAAGTCCGGTTCGCGGCTCGAACGGACCTGGCAGGGGCAGCGACATCAAGTCGAGGTGGTGGAGGGAGGATTTATCTGGGAAGGCCGGCCCTACAAGAGCCTCTCCCACGTCGCCCGCGCCATTACGGGTGTCCGGTGGAACGGTCCGCGGTTCTTTGGCCTGCGTGAGGTCGCCGCTTGATGTTAGCGCCCAAGACGATCCGCTGCGCCATCTACACCCGCAAGAGCACCGAGGAGGGGTTGGAGCAGGACTATAACTCGCTGCATGCGCAGCGTGACGCCTGCGCCGCCTACGTGATGTCTCAAGCGGGGGAGGGCTGGGTGCTCCTTCCCGAGATATACGACGATGGCGGCTTCAGTGGGGGCAATCTGGAGCGCCCGGCGCTTCGCCGCCTGATGACGGAGATCGAGGCCAAGCGCGTCGACGTGGTCGTGGTTTATAAAGTTGATCGCCTGACGCGGTCGTTGCCGGACTTCTCCAGGATCGTCGATGTGCTTGACCGTACGGGCGCCAGCTTCGTCAGCGTGACCCAGGCCTTCAACACCACCACCTCCATGGGCCGGTTGACCCTGAACGTGCTCCTTTCATTCGCCCAGTTCGAGCGGGAGGTCACGGGCGAGCGGATACGCGACAAAATTGCGGCGTCGAAGAAGAAGGGGCTCTGGATGGGCGGACGGCCCGTCCTTGGCTATGATCCAGACGGGCGGACGCTGAAGATCAACGAGGTCGAGGCCGAGATCGTACGCTGGATGTTCCAGCGCTACCTTGAACTCCGGTCCGTCAATAAGATGATAGACGAACTGGCGGCGCAAGGCGTGACCTCCAAGCGCTGGACGAACAAGGCGGGGGAGCCGAAGGGCGGCATGCCGATTGAGCGCGGAGGCGCCTATCACATGCTGCGCAACCCCATTTACGTCGGCGACATCCCCCACAAGGTCGACGTCTATCCTGGCCAGCATCCGGCCATAGTCGATCGTGAAACCTACGACGCAGTGCAGCAACTGCTGGATGAGACGAGAAGGAAGCGAACGCCCGGGAAGGCGAGGCCGCCCCACGCAGGTGCTCCACTTACGGGCCTGATTTTCGATAGCGTTGGTCACACGATGTCACCGGTCAGCGCGCCGAGGAAGGGAGGGGCGACCTATCGGTACTACGTCTCGACGGCGATCCAGAAGGGCAAGTCGGGTGCGGCTGGCGTCCACGGGAGAATCTCCGCGCCGATCATTGAGGCTGGGGTGCTCAACGCCGTCGCGCCGCTCATGCCGATCAAGGGGGCGGGCGATTGGTCAGCCATTCGCGATCTCATCGATCGTATCGAAATCGGGCGTGATACGATGCTCATACGCCTGGATCCGACCCGCTGCGACGAGTGGGTCGTCACGGATGCGGGCCGGATGATCCTTGAACGCCTGGAGCGCTTCGAGGACATGCCGATTCTGCGCCTTCCGCTCTCAGTCACGCGTCGCGGCGCCCTCACCATTATCGGCCCGGATGGGGCGAGCCCCATCATGCGCCGGACTGTCGACGGGGCGTTGAGCGCGGCGCTCGTGCGAGCTGAAGCTTGGAAGCGTAAGTTGATGACGGGCGAGGAAGCGACCCTGGCGGCTATCGCCCGCAAGGAAGGCATGACCGATGGCTATGCCGCGCGTTTGATCCGTGTCGCCTTCCTGGCTCCGGACCTCAAGCGCGCCATTCTTGACGGCACGCAGAAACCGTCCATGAGCCTCCAAGCGCTCATGACCTGCGATATGCCGCTCGCCTGGGCTGAGCAGCGGCGTCTCTACGCCGGCTGAGCCTCGCGCAGCACCCACTACATCGTCGCCAAAATTATCAGCCTGTTCGGGTCGATATAAAGCCCTGTTCGGTCGAATTACGATCCTGTTCCGTCGATTTTCTCCCCTGTTATTGCGCATTAGATTTTCTGACTTTTCCAATCCGGCAAGGTACGGAATAGTCGCGATTTTTGGGGAGATAGGCCTAGGAATTCCCGATGCCGAACCCCTGTTAAAATGGCGGTAACAGGAAAAGTAGGCAAAGGCCTAAACCAGACCCCCTCGCGCTAGACGGAGACAGGCGCGCTTTACGGCCGTGAATGGAGGCTGGTGGCGGCTATGAGAGACACGAATGCGGTCTCTACAAGCCGCTAAGGCACGGGAATGTGGGGCTTGTTTCCCGCTGTGGGGGAGACTTCAATCTAGCGAGCGAGTGTGTGGCGGACAGAGAGGGATTCGAACCCTCGGTAGGCTTTCACCTACACACGCTTTCCAAGCGTGCGCGATCGACCACTCCGCCACCTGTCCGTTTCCACGACGTCGCCGTGTAGCCGCTGGATGGTCGATCCAGCGAAGCGAGGCTGATAGAACAGCATGACCCCCTCGGCAAGCGCCCTTTGAGGCCCCATATGGGGGGAAGTCGATTTTGCCGCTGATTTCTGCGAGATTTTTCCGATGCTGTTCCAAAAGACCGCCGACCTGCCTACCGCCGAGACGGCTTTGCCGGGGCGCGAGGCGGCGCTGACGACGGATGCGACTCACTTTGTGCTGGGTCATGCGCTGAAGGGGCCGCATCCCGAGGGGTTCGAGACTGCGGTGTTCGGCATGGGCTGTTTCTGGGGCGTGGAGCGGGTGTTCTGGTCGTTGCCGGGCGTCTGGGTCACGTCGGCGGGCTATGCGGGCGGGATCACGCTGAACCCGACCTATGAAGAGGTCTGCTCGGGGCGGACGGGTCATACCGAGGTGGTGCAGGTCGTGTTTGATCCTGCGGCGATTTCCTATGGCGATCTGCTGAAGGCCTTCTGGGAGAACCATGACCCGACCCAGGGAATGCGTCAGGGCAATGACCAGGGCACGCAGTATCGCTCGGCCATCTACACCCTGAACGAGGCCCAGCAGGCGGAAGCCGAGGCGTCACGCGACGCCTATCAGGCGGCGCTGAGCGCGGCGGGCAGGGGGACGATCACGACCGAGATCGAGCCGGCGGGCCCCTATTACTTCGCTGAGGACTATCACCAGGGCTATCTGGCCAAGAACCCGGCCGGATATTGCGGCATCGGCGGGACCGGGGTGGTCTGCCCCATCGGCGTCGGCGTCACCATGGGCGCTGGGGCCTGATGGACCGGGCGGGGGTCGGCCAGGTTTGCCTGGCGCTGCCGGGGGCGACGCTGGACCATCCGTTCGGCGACGACCACGACGCCTACAAGGTCGGCGGCAAGATGTTCGTCATGGTGGGGGCGACCGGCGGAGTGTCGTTCAAGGTCTCGGACATCGCCTATGAGGTGCTGACCGAGAGCGGCCATGCGCGGCCGGCGCCCTATATGGCGCGCGCCAAGTGGGTGAACCTGCCGCGCATCGACGACTGGGCCGATGAGGAGCTGGCGGACCATATCCGGTCGGCGCACGCGATCATCGTTGGGAAGCTGACGAAGAAGGCGCGGGCGGAGCTGGGGCTTTAGGGAGCCCAGGGTTCTTTCCTGCCTGTCGCGGAGCGGTGGGGAGGGGGATCGTTGCTGATAGGGGATGAGGCGGCGGGAGCGACTCCGCGTCTGATCTCTGTGCCGCCCCCTCCACCGCTACGCGGTCCCCCTCCCCATGAAATGGGGAGGAAGGAAGGGCGGCCTACCTCGCCTTCTGCTCGGCGATCCAGCGGTCCATGCGGGCGTCGAGGAGGTCCAGCGGCAGGGGGCCGTCGACCAGCAGGGCGTCGTGGAAGGTGCGGACGTCGAAGCGGTCGCCCAACTCGCGTTCGGCCTTCTGACGGATCTGGCGCAGGCGGATCTCGCCGATCTTGTAGGCCGTGGCCTGACCGGGCCAGCCGATGTAGCGCTGCAACTCGGTCTCGATGTTGTGCGGGGCCAGGGCCGAGTTGTCGCGGAAGCAGGCGCGGGCCTGTTCCGTGGTCCAGCCCATCCAGTGCAGGCCGGTGTCGGCCACCAGGCGGCAGGCGCGCCACATCTCGTAGCTGAGACGGCCGAAGCGTTCGTAAGGGGTGCGATAGATGCCCATCTCTTCACCCAGAAACTCGGAATAGAGGCCCCAGCCCTCGGTGAAGGCGGTCACGTCGGCGCCGCGACGGTAATAGGGCTGATCCGCCGCCTCTTGTTGCAGGGCGATCTGCAGGTGGTGGCCGGGGACGGCCTCGTGGACGGTCAGGGCCGGCAGTTCATAGAGGGGGCGCTGATCCAGTTTCGAGGTGTTGACGATATAGCCGCCGGCCACGCCGTTCTGCATCGAGCCGGGGTTGTAGCGGCCGGTGGTGTAGCTGTCCTCGATCTCGCGCGGGACGGGGCGCACGCCATAGGGCAGGCGGGGCAGGGTGCCGAACAGGGCGGGCAGGCCGTCGTCGGCGCGCTTGGCGATTTCCGACGCCTTTTCCAGCAGTTGTTCGCGGCTGGTGGCATAGAATTGCGGATCGGTGCGCAGGAAGTGGAGGAAGCCGGCGAAGTCGCCGGTCCAGCCGGCGGCGCGCATTTCGTCCTGCATCCGGGCGCGGATGCGGGCGACCTCTTCCAGGCCGATCTGATGCACCTGATCCGGGGTCAGGTCGGAGGTGGTGTCGCTGCGCACCATGAAGGCGTAGAGGTCGCGACCGCCGGGACGATGGGTCAGGCCCGGCTCGGTCGGGGCCTTGGGCAGGTAGTCGTCACGCAGCATGGCCAGCCAGGCCTGACGCCGGGCCGTGATGGGGCCGTCGACCAGAGCCTTGGCGCGGGCGCGAAGGGCGTCCTGATCCGTTGCCGGGATATTGGCGGGCAGGGCGGCGAAGGGCTGCATCAGCACATCGCCGTCGGGGCCGGGCGTCACGTCGCGCTGAGCCTGACCCAGGGCGCTGTCGACCACGGAGCGGGCCTGAATGAGGCCGGTCGATAGGCCGCGGCGGGCGTTGGCGACGCCGGCGTCGTAATAGGCGGGGGCCGCCTCCAGTCGGGCCAGCCAGGCGTCGGCGTCGGCGCGGTTGGCGATGCGGATCGAACTGGCCAGATAGGACAGGGTCTGGCCGGGACCGCCCTCGGAATCAAAGGCCAGACGCGACGGGTCCAGGGCGATCCGCTCCAGCTCGCGGGCGATCAGATAGCGGGAGAAGGCGTGGTTCAGCCGCTGGACCGCGTCGAGCGCGGCGGGATTGATGGCGTCCAGCCGGGTCAGCAAGGCCTGAAGCGGGGCCTGACGCGTCAGGTCGCCGGCGCGGCTGGGGTCGGGCAGGCGCGACAGGGCGTCACGGTCGCCGTCCATGCCCGAGCTGATCGGATCGACGCGGCGGAGGTAGGCCTCGTAGTCGCTCAGAACGCCGGCGAGGGCAGCGGCGTCGGGCGAGGTCGCGGTGGCGGCGGGGCGCGGCGGGACGCTCTCGGCCAGAGCCGGCGTCGCCGTCATGAAGGCCGCGAGCGCCGCCCCGATCAGAAGTTGCTTGTCCATACTGTCCTCCCTCAAGCGGGAGGGAGGAGACAGGGCCGAAGGCGGACGGTCAAGCTGTCTCGGCGGGCGTCACCCGCACAGGGTGAAGAAGCGGTCGATCTGCGGGGCCGAGCCTTGCTGGGCGACCAGGGGGGTGCGGTAGTCGGGGCCGTATGTCGCCAGCCAGCCCAGCTTGCGGAAGCGCAGGAAGACCGGGTCAGTGGTGCGGGCGACGGCGGTTAGGTCGAGGCCGTCGTGCATGGCTGAGGGCTCGGCCTTGGCGGGATAGGTTTCGGTATCCCCGCCGGATTCCAGGGCGATGACGCGGGGGTGGTCCTCGGCGACGGTCTGCAGGATTTGCAGGGCGCCCGAGCCTGGACGGCACGACAGGTCCAGCGGCACGTCGTCGGTCTCGGCCATGCCGTAGGAGAGGCTGGCTTCATCCGCGTCCGCGTTCAGATGCCAGTCGTAGCCGGCGACGGGGATCGGCGCGCCGTTGGTCGCGGCTGTCAGGTGGGACGTTGTCGGCGCGCAGGCGGACAGGGCGAGCGCCGCCGCGGCGGGGGCAAGCCAGATGATGGGGCGCATGGAAATCCTCAGCCGGTGCAGAGTTCGGCGAACCGGCGCAGCTTGGACAGATTCGCCCGATCGATCTCTATCGCAGAGGATTGTTCGCCGACCGTGACCTGCAACCGTCCATTGGCCTGGAAGGCGGCGAAGACGGGGTGGTCGGCGCGCAGCATGGTCTGCAACTGGCCGCGCCGGGGGCGAACCTCGGCGTTGGCGGAGGCCGCGCCCGAGGTGACGACGGCTATGCCCTCGGCGGGGGCGGCGTCATAGAGGGTCAGGCGCACGATGCTGGAGCCGGGCGCGCACTCCAGGGTGGTGCGCAGGCGCGGCGTATCGGGGATCTCGTTGGCCAGAACGAGAGGGCCGTTGTCGGCATAGAGGGTCCAGGCCCAGACTTCGGCCGGGGTTGGCGCAGTCTGGAGCGTCAGGGCCAAGGCGAGGCCAAGCAAGGCGGTCATGGTTCAGCCCCCGCTGATGGGTTCGAAGGCGACTTTGATCAGGCGTGGCTGGAAGCGCAATAGCCGAGGAAGTTCTGAACCAGGCGACGTTCGGCGCGACTGGCCCGCAGTTGCTTGGCGCCGGCCTCGGTCTGCACCGCCATCCGGCCTCCGCGCGCCAGGCCGGTTAGGGCTTCGTCGGTCAGGGGCAGGCGCGTCTCGAAGGCTTCGCCGTCCGACAGGGGGTCGATCGGCTGCGGCCCCAGGGCGGCGGGGACCAGGGCGGGGCTTCGGGGCTGGGCGTCGCCATAGACGGCAGCCGTGCGGTCGCCGGGCGAGCAGGTCAGCATCAGGGCCACCTGATCGGAATCCGCCAGCCCATAGGCCAGCTTGGCCATCGGCCCTTCGTGCAGCAGATGCCAGCCCGCCGCGCCTTCGCCGGGGGCGGCGGGGGCGGTGGTCATGGCCTGGCCGCCAAGAACGGCCAGGCTGAGGGCGGCGGCGGCGGGAAGCAGAGACTTCAACATTACAAATCACTCGCGTTCGACAGAGCAAACGCGGGTCGCTTGTTAAGGGTTCACCGCTCCGCTTGAACGCGCGCGATTCCGTGATGGCGAGTCACTGGAAAAACACGCTCGCCGAACGCGGGTCAGAAGGGGCTGAAGCGCTCCACCAGGGACTGGGCGGCGGGGCTGGCCTGCATCCGGCTGATGTCGCCGCGACCGCCGTAGCTGATGCGGGCCTCGGCGATCTGGGTGTGGGCGATGGTGTTGGCCGAGGAGATGTCCTCGGGGCGCACGATGCCGGCCACGGTCAGTTCGCGGACCTCGCGGTTGGTGCGCACTTCTTGCCGACCCTGGATGACCATGTTGCCATTGGGCATGACGGCGGTGACGACGGCGGCGACGGTCAGGTTGACCCGCTCTGAGCGGTTGACGCTGCCCGAGCCCGAGGCGTTGGACTCGCCCTCGGTGCCGACCATCTTGGCGGGGTCGAAGCCGCCGGGGAAGGCGCGGCCCAGGCTGTTTTCCAGGCCGAAGAAGTTGGTGACGCCGCCGGAAATGCTGTTGTTGCGGGCGCGCTGGGTCGAGTTCTGGGTCTGGGCGCGGTCGTTGATGTCGATGTTGACGGTCAGGATGTCGCCGACGCGCCGGGCGCGCTGATCGCCGAAGAAGCTGCGGGCGCCGGTGCGCCACAGGCTGTTGGCCGAAGCCGGGGTCGGCGTGGGCAGATAGGCCTGCTCAACCGGAACCAGGGCGGCCGGGTAGCCGATGGGCGCCAGGTCCGGGCCTTTCAGGGTCTCTGTGACGGTGGAGCAGGCGCCCAGGGACAGGGCGGACGCGGCGAGGATCAGGACTTTACGCATGACGGGATCTCTCAGCGGGCGGCGAATTGTTGCGGATTGGCGCGGGCCATCTGGGCGGCGGGACCGGCGACGGCTCGGCCCGGGCCGACGGCGACGGCGTCGATGGTGCGGCCCGATTGGGTGTTCAGCACCGGCACGGCCTCGCCCGCCGAGGCGTCGCGGGTCGCCTTGCCGGTGACGGTCAGCTCGACGCCGCCGGAGATATAGGCGACCTCGACCATGTCGTTGCGGGCGATGACCTGGGGCGAGGCCAGATCGCGGCTGGCGACGACGGCGCCGGCGCGCAGCGCCCGCTTGGCCGACAGACCGACGACCTGGTCGGCGTCCTGGGGACCGCCGGCGGGGGCTTGGTGGGCCTGGACCGTGGACCAGATCACGTCGGAGGGCTGGATGATGTCGCCGGCGGCCAGACTGCGGACGTAGGTCAGGACCTCGACCGTGGCGCCGGGGCGTGAGGCCACGGTGGCGGCCGCCGGGCGGGCCGAGGCCTCGGCAGGCGCGGCGCCGCCTTCGCGGACGACGATGCGGCGCAGCCCTTGCGGGTTGGACCAGTCGAGACCGGCGCGGCGGGCGGCGGCCTGGATCTGGCTGGCCTCGAAGACGGCGGTGGCGCCGAGGCGCTGGCCGACCACGACGCCGGACGCCGCGCCCGCGTCGTCGAACAGCTCGCCCAGGGTGACGCGGCCGTCGTCGTCGGTCGGATCGGGCAGGAGACTGACGGGACCGGCCAGGGCCGGAGCGGCGAGGGCGGCGAGGGCCAAGGCCAGAGAAAGACTGCGGATCATGGCCATGACCTAGCTCTTCACCTGGGCCGAGACGGACAGCATTTCGTCGGCGGTGGTGATGACCTTGGAGTTCATCTCATAGGCGCGCTGGGCCACGATCAGGTTGGTGATCTCGCTGACCGCGTCGACGTTGGAGGCCTCGGTATAGCCCTGCAACAGGTGGCCGTAGCCCGGCTCGTTCGGGGCGCCGATGGTGGCCGCGCCCGAGGCGGCGGTTTCCAGCAGCAGGTTGTCGCCGATGGCTTCCAGGCCCGCCTCGTTGAAGAAGGTGGCCAGCTCCAGCTGACCGACGGTCTGCGGCGCGGTCTGGCCCTGGGTCGTGACCTGGACCTGGCCCGACTTGGAGATGGTGACGTCGATGGCGTCCTGGGGGATGGTGATGGCGGGTTCGACCGCATAGCCGTCTTCGGTGACGAGCTGGCCCTCGCCGTTCACCGCGAAGTTGCCGGCGCGGGTATAGGCGATCTCGCCCGAGGGCATGGTGATCTGGAAGTAGCCCTTGCCGTCGATGGCGATGTCATAGGGGTTGCCCGAGCGCGTGGGGCTGCCCTGTTCGGTGATGCGGTAGACGCTGCCGGCCTTGACGCCGGCGCCGATCTGGATGCCGGTCGGGACGACGGTGCCCTGGGTCGAGGACTGCGAGCCCATGCGCTCGACGTTCTGGTACAGCAGGTCCTGGAACTCGGCCCGCTGACGCTTGAAGCCGACCGTGTTCATGTTGGCGATGTTGTTGGAGATGACCTCGACGTTCAGCTGTTGAGCCAGCATGCCGGAGGTGGCGGTTCTGAGAGCGCGCATCGTTCAGGCGTCCTTACTAGCTGACCCGGCCCAGCCGCTCGACCGAGCGGCGTGACAGGTCGTTGGCGTTTTCGATCATCTTGGTCACGCGCTCGTAGGCGCGACTGATCTCGATCAGATTGGTGATCTCTTGCAGGGTGTTGACGTTCGAGCCCTCCAGCATGCCCTGGCGGATCTGGACGTCCGGGGCGTCGACGGGCTGGGCGTTGGAGGTGTTGCGGTAGAGGCCGTCGCCGCTTTTCTGCAAGGCGCCGAGGGCGTCGAAGCGGACGGCGTTCAGGCGGCCGACGGGCTGGCCCTGCTGGCTGATCGTGCCGTCGGCGCCGACGCTGACCGGGCCGAGTTCGGGGTCGAGGGTGATCGGGGCGCCGTCGCCCAGGACCGGCAGGCCCTGCTTGGTGGTCAGCACGCCCTCGGCGTTGGTGGTGAAGCCGCCGTCGCGGGTATAGGCTTGGCCGGCGCCGCTCTGGACCGCGAAGAAGGCGCCTTCGCCCTCGATGGCGAAGTCCAGCGACCGGCCGGTCTGCTTCATCGAGCCCTGGCCGAAGTCGCGGCCGACGCCCTTGTCCAGCACGAAGCTGGCCGAGGGGCGGATGTTGTCGTTACGGGCGCGCTGACCGACCTCGGTCCCGACCATCAGCTGTTCGACCTTGAATCCGGTGGTGTCGGCGTTGGCGACGTTGTTCGCCACGATGTCGAGCTCGCGGCGAAGCGTCATCTGGCGGGACAATCCGATGTAGGCGGCGTTTTCCACGAGTGCGGCTCCTTCGCCGATCTCGTCGCAACGACCGTGCCAACAGGGTTAATCCAGTCACAGCGGGCGTTTGGGCCGGATTGACCCCTGCGGCGCCCGGCAGGATTTGCCGATTGTAAACGCCTCGTTAACCAAAATCGCTTCATCAGGATGGTTGTGAAGATCGGGGCGACGTGCGGATGCTGAAGCTGAAGCTGGGCAAGAAGAAAGACGCGGCGCCGGGCGGCGACGACGCCAACCTGCCCGCCGTGTCGGATGGCGAAGGCGGCGAGGGCGCGCCCGCCAAGAAGAAGCTGCCCCTGCTGTTCATCATCATCCCGGCGGCCCTGGTCGTGCTGGGCGGCGGCGGGGCTGCGGCCTTCCTGCTGATGAAGCCCAAGCCGGCCGAGGCCGAAGCGGGCGCCGAGCACGCGGCGCCGGCCAAGAAGGAAGAAAAGGCCAAGAAGGGCGGCGACCACGGCGGGGGCAAGGAGGGCGAGGCCGACCCGGCCCTGGGCAAGATCTCGTCCGGGCCTGACGGCGTGACCTTCTACACCCTGCCTGACCTGATCGTGAACATTCAGACGCCGGACGGGCGTCCGACCTATCTGAAGCTGAAGCTGACGCTGGAGATGAAGGACGCCGAACTGGCGACCCATCTGCAGGAAGAGACCCCGCGGATGCAGGACATGTTCCAGAGCTTCCTGCGCGAGCTGCGGCCCGAGGACATGGCCGGTTCGGCCGGCGTCTATCAGCTGAAGGTCGAGATCCTGCGCCGGGTCAATCTGATCGCGGCGCCCGGCAAGGTGGACGCCGTGCTGATCGAAGAAATGCTGGTGTCCTAGACATGACCGACACCCTGGCCGCCGAAAACGAACTGGACCCCTTCGGCGGCGAAGCCGACATGGGCGCGGCCCTGTCGGAACGCGTGCTGAACCAGGACGAGATCGACAGCCTGCTGGGCTTCGACATGGGCGACGGCGACGACTCCGAAAGGAGCGGCATCCGCGCCATCATCAACTCGGCCCTGGTGTCCTACGAGCGTCTGCCGATGCTCGAAATCGTCTTCGACCGCCTGGTGCGGTTGATGACGACCAGTCTGCGCAACTTCACTTCCGACAACGTCGAGGTCAGCCTCGACACCATCTCGTCGATCCGGTTCGGCGACTATCTGAACTCGATCCCGCTGCCGGCCATCCTGGCGGTGTTCCGGGCCGAGGAGCTGGACAACTACGGCCTGCTGACGGTCGATTCCAATCTGATCTATTCGATCGTGGACGTCCTGCTGGGCGGGCGTCGCGGCACGGCGGCGCTGCGCATCGAGGGCCGGCCCTACACCACCATCGAGCGGGTGCTGGTGCAGCGGATGGTCGAGGTCATCCTGAACGACGCCCGCGCCGCCTTCGAGCCGCTGACCCCGGTGCATTTCACCCTGGACCGGCTGGAGACCAATCCGCGTTTCGCCGCCATCGCGCGACCGGCCAACGCCGCCATCCTGGTCAAGCTGCGCATCGACATGGAAGATCGCGGCGGTCGGGTCGAACTGCTGCTGCCCTATTCGACGCTGGAGCCCATCCGCAAGATGCTGCTGCAGCAGTTCATGGGCGAGAAGTTCGGTCGCGACAACATCTGGGAGGGCCACCTGGCCACCGAGCTGTGGACCACGGAAACCGAGGTCCGCTGCGTGCTGGACGAGCAGCAGATCCCGCTGTCGCAGGCGCTGAATTTCAAGGTCGGCGACACCCTGATGCTGAACGTCTCGCCGGATTCCGAAGTCTCGGTGCGCGCCGGAACCATCCCGCTGACGACCGGCAAGATGGGTCGCAGGGGCCAGCATATCGCCGTGCGGGTCGAAGGCCCGATCAACCCCGACATCGCCGCCACTCTGAGCCGAGGGAAACGCTGACATGACCGGCATCATTCTCGATTCCATCCTCATGCTGCTGCTGGTCGCGGCCATCGGCTACGGCATCAAGCTAGAGAAAAAGCTGAAGGCCCTGCGCGAGGGGCAACTGGCCTTCGCCGGGGCGGTGAGCGAGCTGAACTCGGCCGCCGGGCGCGCCGAACAGGCGCTGGCGACGCTGCGCGCCTCGGGTCACGAGACCGACCTGCTGCACGACCGGATCATCAAGGCCCGCGCCGTGAAGCAGGAGCTGGAGGTGCTGATCGCCCGCGCCCCGGCAGGTCTGCCGCCGCGTTCGGCCTCATCGCAGTCTCAGATCGAGGCGCGCGAGGAGCCGGTGCTGGAGCTGAACACGCCGACGTCGCAGGTCTCGCCGCTGCTGGACGACGAGTCGCGCGCCCGCCGCATGGCTTCGCTGATGGAGCGGATCGAGGGCGCGCGCGCCGTGATGAAGGCTCCGGCGGCGCGTCCTGCCGCCGCCGCTCCCGTCGCCGCTGAAAGCTTCGCCCCAGTGCGTCAGGCCATGGCCGCTAACCATGCTGCGCAACAGAGCCTAAACCGCGCCCGTCGTAGCCTGGACGAAGATCTTTTCGCTGCATGATGCATTTTTAGACCCCTATGCCTGACGCGCGGCGTCAGGCGATTTGAGGGGAAGTTTCATTTTGACCCTATGTCCGAGGCGCGGCCTCGGACGACTTGAGGGGCGAAGTGTTTTTGTAGCCCCCATGCCTGTGCGGCGTCTGAACCGCCTTACCGAGTGCCACCGATGAGCAAGCTGCCCCGCCTTCTGCCCCTGATCGCCATCGCCATCGGCGGGGTCGTGGCCGTGCGCGCGGCGGGCGTGGCGCCGGAGCTGTTCCAGGGCGCGACCGCTTGGGCTCAGGAAGCCGTGACCGCCGAGACGCCGGGCGAGGGCGGGGCCGCCGCCGCCAAACCTGCGCCGGCCGTCTGCGCCCTGACGCCGGAACAGCTGGCCCAGCAGGCGGGGATTTCGCCGGCTGAACTGCGCATCATCCAGTCCCTGTCCAAGCGTCGCGACGCGCTGGACGCCCGCGACGCCGACTTCGCCACCACCCTGCCGCTGATGGTCGCCGCCGAGCAGAAGCTGGACGCCAAGCTGCAGGCGCTGGAGGCGCTCAAGGGCGAGATCGCGGCCCTGGTCGGTCAGGTGGACGAGAAGGAAAAGGCCGAGAACGACCGTCTGGTCGCCGTCTATTCCGCCATGCGGCCCAAGGAGGCGGCGGCGGTCTTCAACACCCTGGACGACAGCGTGCGCCTGCCCGTCGCCGCCGCCATGCGGCCTCGGACGCTGGCCGCCATCATGGCCCAGATGCCGCCCGCCGGCGCGCGTGAGCTGACCGAGAAGCTGGCCAAGCGCTTCCAGTCGCAACAGTTCGCCGCCCGCGCCGCCGCCGCGACGGCGGGTGCGCCCGCTGCGGCCCCGGCTGTGGTTCCGACTGCCGCCCCGGCTGCGGCTGCTGCGGCGCCCGCTCCGGTCCGCACGGCGGCGCCGGCGGCCGCGACCCCTGCTGCGACGCCGACGACGCCAGCCGCTAAACCAGCGGCGCAGCCCGCACGTCGCCCGGCTCCGCGCCCGGCTCCACGTCCGGCCCCGCGCCCCGCGCCCAGGCCCGCCGCTCCCGCCGCCGCGCCGGCCGAGGCCGGTCCGCGCCCCTATACGCCGCCCGCCGCCGAGGCCGGCCAGCCCGCCGCCGCCCGTCAATCGGTTCAGTAGGTTGGCATAGCGACCGCGCGCCGCTATTCAGCGCGCTTCGATTTTCGCGAGATCCTTCCATGTCCGACGCCCTGCCTGACCGCCTTTCGGTCGATCCCGACAGCCCCTTCCACGACGCCGACCTGCTGGCGCGCGGCATCGGCATCCTGTTCAAGGGCGAGGAAAAGACCAATGTCGAGGAATACTGCGTCTCGGAAGGCTGGGTCCGTCTGGCCGTCGGGAACCGCGTCGACCGTCGCGGCAAGGCCCTGACAGTCAAGCTGCAAGGCCCGGTCGAGCCCTTCCTCAAGGGCGAGTGATTTCTGCCCTCGCGGGCGGTGTCTGAGGCTTTCGGTCGCAGGCTTCGCCCGCTAGGGTCGCGCCTCATTCAGTGAGTCTGGGAGGCGCTCAATGTCGTTCAACGCCCGTCTGATGGCCGCCAGCGCATTGGCGCTCGGGCTGATCGCCGCGCCGGTTATGGCGCAGGACGCCAAGACCATCCGCGCCGCCGAACAGGTGCGCGATCAGGCGCTGCAAGCCAACATCGCGCTCGACTACGTCACCCAGGTCACGACCCGCTTCGGCGCGCGCCCGGCGGGTTCGCGCTCGGAACAGGCCGCCGCCGACTGGGCCGCCGACTATATGCGCGCCCACGGTTTTCAGAACGTCCGCATCGAACAGTTCCCTCTGGTCGGCTGGGAGCGGGGCGAGGAGAGCGCCGAGCTGCTGGGCGCCCGCCCGCAGAAACTGGTCGCCGCCGCCCTGGGCCATTCCATCGCCACGCCCGCCAACGGCATCGAGGCCGATGTGGTCTTCTTCGACGGTCTGGACGCCCTCATGGCGTCGCCTGCCGGCTCGCTGACCGGCAAGATCGCGGTCGTCGACGGCGGTCAGATGGTGCGGATGCAGGACGGCTCGGGCTATGGCTCGCTGTCGCGCATTCGCGGCCTGGGCCCGACCGAAGCCGCCAAGCGCGGCGCTGTGGCCTTCGTCATGCGCTCGGCTGGGTCGGACGAGCACCGCATGCCGCACACGGGCACGACCCGCTATGTCGAGGGCAAGGTGCCGCTGCCGGCCTTTGCCCTGAGCGCGCCCGACGCTGATCAAGTAGCGCGGCTGGTGAAGATGGGCGAGCCGGTACGGCTGCGCCTGAAGTCCACCGCCCACACCTATCAGACCCATAGCCAGAACGTGATCGGCGACATCGTCGGCGCGACCCGGCCGGACGAGATCATCGTCCTGGGCTCGCACATGGACAGCTGGGACTTAGGGACTGGGGCCATCGACGACGCGGCGGGCGGGGCCATCACCCTGGCCGCGGCCAAGCTGCTCGCCGAGCAGGGGCGTCCGGCGCGCACTGTGCGTGTCGTGCTCTATGGCTCGGAAGAGGTGGCCCAGCCGACCGACACCGGCAACGGCGGCGGCGCCTATGTCCGCAACATCGGCGCGGCGGGCGTCGAGAAGCACGTCATCGCGGGCGAGAGCGATTTCGGCGCCGACCGCGTCTATGCCCTGGGCCTGCCGCCCGGCGCGCAAGGGTCCGGCTTCGCCAAGATCGCGGAGCGCGTGCTGCGCCCGTTGGGAGTCCTGTCGTCGCCGGAGCCGGAGTTGTTCGGGGGCGTGGACATCGGCCCGCTGGCGGGGGCGGGCGTGCCGGTCTTCGGCCTGGCGCAGGACGGCACGCGCTACTTCGACCTGCACCACACCGCTGACGACACCCTGGACAAGATCGACCCGGCGCAGATGACCCAGAACGTCGCCGCCTGGGCCGCCCTGGTGCGCCTGATCGCCGATTCCAATGTGGACTTCCGCGCCCTGCGTTCGGCGGCTACACAAGCGAAGCCTTAGGGCCAAGCCCTAGGGTGGCTGAAGCCGCGAGCGTGGCGAAACTGGTAGACGCAGCAGACTTAAAATCTGCCGACTTCGGTCTTGCGGGTTCGACCCCCGCCGCTCGCACCACCATTAGTTTCAATGACTTATGGCCTATCTGGCCGCCATTCAGGCGGGTTGGTCGGCTTTTCTTCGTGCGTTGAAATTACAGGCTTTTCCTTGACCTTCCATCCATTCCCACAAGCTCCGAGCGCTGCAAGAGCGCCGCAAGGTTCCATTTTCGTTCACGGCGGAATTGCGAAAGCCCGCCCCGGCGAACCGGAGCGGGCCTGATAGCGGAGCCTGATGGCTCGACGCTGGAAGGGTATCTGTAATGCTGATTCCCTTTGGGGGTGCGAGTCCGCGCTAATGCCCGTCCCGTAAGGGTTTGGAGGTGATGCGCAGCAAGCATCTAGCCCGGCTTCGGTCGGGTCTCCGGCGCGGGGCAGTCCAGCCCCTTCATCCCCATCTCGTCGAAGAACCGGCACAGGCGGCCGACCTGCGCCCATCCGGCCTCGCCCCAGGCCTCGACTGCGTTGTCGTGCTGCTCGCCCGCGATCCGGCTGGTCAGTACATCGTCGGAGGGGATTGGCTTAGGCAGGACCCTCAAGTCCTCGGCACGCGGGAGGGATGCGCCCGGTGTCTCGCAGCTGGCGACAGCGACGCCGCAGCTCACGATCATCAGGCACGCCATCAGGAAGGGCTTGCGCGGCATGGTCTCTCTCCTCTTGCCGGTTGCGAATGGTGGTTGTGTCGGTCAGGGCTTCTTCAGCGCCGGTTTCCCGCGCGCTGGAGGCCTTCGCCTCGACCTTGGCTTGTTCGGCCGTCTGACGGTCGCGAACGCCCTCAGCCCCCCTGTGAGCGCAGTATCCGCCGAAGATCAGGAAGGCGGCGAGGACGGCGAAGAGCAGCCATATGCGGGGC
>NZ_JACARP010000067.1:0-104 GCF_013386595.1 Brevundimonas sp. P7753
CGGAGATCGACCCGGCCCTTACGCCAGAAGTTCCACAGGGCGCTGGCCGTGCCGACGCTGCCCTGCACCTTGTTGGTGGCGATGGCCGCGACCGGGTTCAACCC
>NZ_JACARP010000067.1:148-10707 GCF_013386595.1 Brevundimonas sp. P7753
CAATGGCGTCGATCAACCCAGCGATCACCGACGCCAGAACCAAGAGGGCGATGATTTCAGGCGTCAGTTCCGGCACGCGCGCAATACTCCTGCAACGGCGACGCTATAGCCCCGGCCGCCGGAAACCGCCACCGCCCGACGCCATTGGCTACCGTGAACAGAAGGCCATGGCTGTTCGCCAGGCAATGTCCGACATCGGCGCTGGAGCCGATGTCGGCTTTCGACCACCAGTTGCGGACTGTGGTGTGCGCTTTCGCTTTCGTCATCCTCCGGCGAGCGCAGCGAGACCGGGGACCCAGCGGCGGGCGATAGCGCGAACCTGTCGCGCAGACGAGGGTCGAACATCCCTCGTGAACAGATCGCCTTCGGCGCCGCTGGGTCCCCCGGTCTGCGCCGCCAAGAGGCGACTTGCCGGAGGATGACGAAAGGGAAGAAAACGCCGCTCTAGGGATCTCCGCTTTCGATCCTTTGCCGCCCTTCAGGTGGAGGGTAGCCGAGACTCGAAATTCCTGCGATCAAGCCAGAGCAGGAGAACGTCATGACAGGTGCGATCAGGGTCGGCGTCGGCGGCTGGACCTTCGAGCCGTGGCGCGGGGTCTTCTATCCCGAGGGCCTGACGCAGAAGCGCGAGCTGGAGTTCGCCAGCCGGGCGCTGACCTCCATCGAGCATCAGTGCGGAGTTAAGCATCAATGAGTTCCCGGGCCACCGAAACGCTCTCCTCGCTGGATTTCACGGAACTGGCCAAGAGTGGACTGACGATCTTCGCTCAACGCCCTTGGACAGCCGCCAGTGCAGTCATTCTCCTTGATGACGAGGAGGCTGACCCCAACCACCCGAAGTTGGGTGACTTCGAATATCTTCTTGAGGCCAGCATCGTTGGTGAGTGGGTTGATCAGCTGACCGGGTTGCCTCCCGAGAAGGCCGCCGAAGCTGTGATTTTCTACGCAGAGAATGACGCGTTTCCATCTTGGCTGAGCACGGAAACCGGGACGAGAGGGAGCCAATCCAGATGAGTGGCCAAATTCACGTTGGGATTGGCGGCTGGACCTTTGAGCCATGGCGCGGCACGTTCTATCCAGAAAAACTACCTCAAAAACAAGAACTTAACTACGCCGCGACTCACTTGAGCTCGCTGGAAATCAACGGCACCTATTATTCCACCTTCAAGCCCGACAGCTGGATGAAGTGGCGCGACGAAACGCCCGACGACTTCGTCTTTGCGGTCAAGGCCAGCCGTTACTGCACCAATCGCAAGATCCTGTCCGAAGGCGGCGAAAGCTTCGACCGCTTCCTGTCGCAGGGGCTGACCCTGCTGGGCGACAAGCTGGGGCCGATCAACTGGCAGTTCATGGGCACGAAAAAGTTCGACGCCGAGGACTTTGAGGGCTTCCTGAAGCTCCTGCGAGTTGAGTTGCATGAAACTCGACTGAAGCATGCCGTCGAGGTCCGCCATCCGTCCTTCGATTGCGACCAATTCAGGGATCTCGCGGCTAAGTATAACGTGGCCATCGTTTATGCCGAGGACGACGAAAACCCGGATTGGCCCCGCATCGATGCTCCGACGGCGGACTTCACTTACGCCCGCTTGATGACCAGTCGCCCAGACGAGCCCACGGGTATGACCTCCTACGAGCTGGACACGGTTGCTGATCGTTGCCGCACATGGGCCAAACGAGGCGATGTGTTCACGTATTTCATTGCGGGAGCTAAGGAGCGAAACCCTGCCGCAGCCATGGCCCTGATCGAGAAGCTGAAATAATTAGCTGTCATCGTTGCAGTTGAAAAAGGCCACCCCGTTTCCAGGGTGGCCTCCGTCGTCAACTCAGCCGAGTTAGGCATTCGATCACGAACAAGACCAGGGTGATTGTTTCAGCACCCAGAACCAGGCGGAACGAATAACCGTTCGGCTGGCCAGCCTTGAATTCTAGGTTCATGAACCTGTCCTCCAAATGCCCCGTGCCATATTCAGTCGAGCAGGGACGTGTAGCCAGCGCTTCGCGGGGGTATTCACCAGTACAATGAAATGTGCCGCGCGCACGCTTCGACTGGTCCGTTTGCGACTCTCACCGCTTGTCGATCAGGATAGTTGCAGTCCCCTAGATTTCAAGTTGGACGGAATTTTCTGTTATCCAATTGTAAAATAAGCAGATTATTTCTGCTACACATCTAACAACTTGGTTGCCCCAGGAAAAAGACGGGGTGCGGCTG
Organism: Brevundimonas sp. P7753; assembly: GCF_013386595.1. NCBI lineage: Bacteria > Pseudomonadati > Pseudomonadota > Alphaproteobacteria > Caulobacterales > Caulobacteraceae > Brevundimonas > Brevundimonas sp. P7753. The sequence goes on from NZ_JACARP010000067.1 coordinate 2,358, forward strand.
CGGCACGCGCTGGAGGTCCGCAACCCGACCTTCGCTTGCGAGCAGTTCTATGACCTGGCGTGCAAATACGGCGCGGCCATCGTCTATGCCGTCGACGACGAGGAGCCGACCTGGCCCCAGATCGACGAAGCCACAGCCGACTTTACCTATGCCCGGCTGATGTCCAGCCGCGAGGACGAGCCGGCGGGCATGACCTCCAAGGAACTGGACGCCGTCGCGGCCCAGACCCGCGCCTGGGCCGAGCGCGGCGACGTCTTCGCCTACTTCATTTCCGGGGCCAAGGTGCGGAACCCGGCGGCGGCCCAGGCGCTGATCGCAAAGCTGAAATAGCCGCCGGGTCGTCTTGCGGCCCCACGGTGCGCGTCCCATCTGCGGCGCGCCTTCCCACCGAGCTTGAGGACGTCCAATGCCGATCGCCGCCCGCGCCTTCGCCGCCACCGCCGCCGACCAGCCGCTGAGCCCCTACAGCTTCGAGCGCCGTGATCCCGGCCCGGACGACGTGGCCATCGCCATCAAATACTGCGGCGTCTGCCACTCCGACCTGCACGCGGTTCAGAACGACCTGGGCGGCTCCGTCTATCCGCTCGTGCCGGGCCATGAGATCGCGGGCGTGGTCACGGCGGTCGGCGCCCATGTCACGCGCTTCAAGGAAGGCGACCGCGTCGGCGTCGGCTGCATGGTCGACAGCTGCCGCACCTGTTCCTCCTGCCAGGCCGGCGAGGAGCAATACTGCGTCCCCGGCATGACCCAGACCTACGGCTCACCCGACCCCAAGGGCGCCGAGGTCGGCCAGACCATCACCCAGGGCGGCTATTCCGACCGGATCACGGTTGATCAGGCCTATGTCCTGTCCATTCCCGACAGCCTGCCGCTGGACGCCGCCGCCCCCCTGCTGTGCGCGGGCATCACCACCTACAGCCCCTTGCGCCACTGGAAGGTCGGGCCGGGGTCCAAGGTGGCGGTCGTCGGCCTGGGCGGCCTGGGTCACATGGCTGTGAAACTGGCGGTCGCCATGGGCGCCGAAGTCACCGTCCTGTCGACCTCGGACCGCAAGCGCGCCGACGCCGAGCGCATGGGCGCCAGACATTTCCTGATCAACTCCGACAAGGCCGCCATGAAGGCGGCGGCCGAGAAGTTCGACCTGATCATCAACACGGTGTCAGCCACGCACGAAATCGCCAGCCACCTGAACCTGCTGGCGCGCGACGGGACCATGGTCATGCTGGGCCTGACCACCGAGGGCCTGCCGGTCTTCGCCCTGCCCCTGCTGTGGCGTCGTCGCAGCGTCGCCGGCAGCCTGATCGGCGGCATCAGCGAGACCCAGGAGATGCTGGATTTCTGCGCCCAGCACGGCATCGTCTGCGACATCGAAACCATCGCTCCGCATCAGATCAACGAGGCCTATGCCCGGATGGAGAAGTCCGATGTGCGTTATCGCTTCGTCATCGACATGGCCCAGATTGACCAGGCCGCGTAACGGCGTCTTCTCCTGCGACGCTTGCCAAGCTAAGGCTTGTTCCAGAGGGTAAGGACGACGTTGATGGGGCGTCGTCCAATATGGGGAGCGGATCATGGCGCGAGTGGCGTTGGTCACGGGTGGAACCCGGGGCATAGGCAAGGCGATCGTTCATCGGCTGAGAGAAGACGGCATGGCCGTCGCCGCTGGTTATTCCGGCAATGACGAGGCGGCGGCCGCGACCGCGCGCGAACTGGGCGTCATGGTCATCAAGGGCAATGTCGGCTCGTTCGAGGACTGCGAGCGGGCGGTGCGGGAGGTCGAGGCCGAACTGGGGCCCATCGACACCCTGGTGAACAACGCCGGCATCACCCGCGACGGCTTCTTCCACAAGATGAGCCACGACCAGTGGTCGGACGTCATCCGGGTCAATATGGACAGCGTCTTCAACATGACGCGCCAGGTGATCAACGGCATGCGCGACCGGGGCTTCGGCCGCATCGTCAACATCTCCTCGATCAACGGCCAGAAGGGCCAGATCGGCCAGGCCAACTATTCCGCCGCCAAGGCCGGGATGATCGGCTTCACCAAGGCGCTGGCGCTGGAAAACGCCCGCAAGGGCGTGACCGTCAACTGCATCGCCCCCGGCTATATCGACACCGAAATGGTCGGGGCCATGGACCAGAAGGTGCTGGACAGCATCATCGCCCAGATCCCCGTCGGGCGTCTGGGCAAGGGCGAGGAGATCGCCGACATGGTGTCCTGGCTTTCGGGCGAACGTGCCGGATATGTCACAGGCTGCACCCTGTCGCTGAACGGCGGCCAGTACCTGGTTGGCTAAATCCGCTTTGCCTAAAATCCGCCGTTCGGGCGTTCCACCACTACTGTCATGATGGCAACGGTCGAGGTTGAGGCGGAGAATCCGCCATGCTTCGCCGTCGTGGCGCCGCGCGCCAGGACGGTCGCGGGCCTGCGCCTGGATCTGGCGGCCCTGATGCTGCTGACCGCCTGTCTGGCGGCCAGCCCGGCGGCGGCGCAGCTGCGTTCCAACGCTCAGGCCGAACAAAGCCGCACCATCCGCGATCAGACCGTGACCCGCAGCGTGCCGCCCCCCGCCCGCTATGTGTCCGAGGCGGGCCAGGGCTTTGTGCTGGACCGCGCCGGGTCGCTGACCCTGCTGCGCTTTGATCGGTCGAACGAGACCTGGGCCCTGCGCCCCTCCTCGGCCCCGCGCGGCGACACCATCTATCGCAATGATGCGGGCGAACAGGTGCTGCGCGTCACGCCCTCCGGCGGCATCACCGTCTATACCAGCCGCAACCCCGGCGGCTCGCCCGTGTCCCAGGCCGGCCCCGCCGTCAGCCTGGAGCCGACCAGCCTCGGCCCGGTGCAGATGTTCAACCTGATGACCCGCCGCAGCGGCCTGGTCAGCGACGCCATGGGCCGGCTGATCCGCATCAACCTGTCCGGCGAGGAATCCGAGGCCCTGTGCATCGAGGCCCTGATCGTCACCACCGACGCCGTGGTCCGCATCGCCCGCTCGCCCAGCGCCCGCCCCTTCCTGGACCGGCTGCGCAGCATCACCGTGGTCGAGGGCTCACGCGCCTCGGTCAGCTATTCCCAGGGCGACCTGCGCGTCGTGGTCGACCCCAGACGCGGCATCGCCGGCCGCCCCTCCTCCGCTCGCGTCATCCGTGCGGTGATCCCCCAGGACTGACGGCTGGGAGCGGCGGTTGCGGACATTCGCGACGTCTGTCGGCGCGCCAGCAGGATCACGGACAGCTAATCGACAACTGGCGAAGGGAAGTAGGTGAAGCGGGCCGATTGTCCTGATGCGGTCGAAAAACTGACCTCGTAGGTCTCCGCATCCACCCTGATCGTGACCCCTTCGTGGGTCATGCGACGCAAAGCGTCCAAACGGGGCGCGTCCGCAGCTTGGCATTGATCCTGCGGCGCCCGTCCCGCGTATGTGGAGTCGCTGACCAGCAGTTCCCGTTTCGAATCCCATCGACCCGCATCCGCACAGCCAAGGCGTAGTTCGTAAGCGGTGGGCGAGAGATCGGTTGTCTCAATGTTGTCGAGCCAAAGCTCCACGCTAGACCCGGAGACGTCCTGGCCGTTGATCTCCGTCGGAAACCAGTGGCCAGGCAAACCGTAGTCGCCCTCGTCTGCGCAGCCCGCCAAGGCCAGCATGGCTAGCGCGCACCCGGTCCTGAGTGACATCCGACTGCGAGAGAGAGTTGCATGGGCCATACTCAAACTGAGCATTGTCCGTGTCCGCTTACCAGCCTTAGCTGGCCTCCACCTCCCGCCCGACAGTGGACATTCCAAGGTCCCGCCGCCAAGCTCGGGCTTCGTCGAGGGCGGAGGCTTCAATGGCGAGTGATTTTCCACAGGGCGTCGTCCATGACGCGGGCGATGACCTGCAGGCGGCCTTGCGGGCGGAGCCGGCGGTCTTCGACCTGTGGAAGGCGCTGACGCCGCTGGGGCGCAACGAGTTCATCTGCTGGGTCGAGGACGCCAAGCAGCCCAAGACGCGCCAGCGCCGCATCGAACGCACGGTCGAGGAACTGGTGGAGGGCAAGAAGCGGCCCTGCTGCTGGGTCGGCTGCATCCACCGCACCGACAAGGCGCCCAGCCCCTGGCAACAGGCCGTTCTGATCGACGGGAAGACGAAGGACCGCCCCTAGCCTCTAACGGACGGCCAAGCGGCGCGCGCGGGACGATCAGGACAGGCGGTCGCGGAATTCCGTCCAGTCGAACGCCTTGACCATCCGCAGCTCGTCCGTGGCGCTGTTCCACAGGGCGATGGACGGCAGGGGGACGCCGTTGAAGGTGTTGGTCTTCACCATCGAATAGTGGGCCTGGTCGAGGAAGGCGAGGCGCGTTCCGGGCACAGGGCGCTCGGCGAAAACGTAGTCGCCGATGATGTCGCCGGCCAGGCAGGACGGGCCGCCCAGACGCACCCTGACGCCGTCCTCGGGCTCATGCAGCATGGCCGGGCGATAGGGAGCCTCGATCACGTCCGGCATATGACAGGTAGCCGAGATGTCGGTGATGGCGATGGGCATGCCGTTGTCGAAGACGTCCAGCACCTCGCCGATCAGGATTCCGGCGTCGAGCGCCACAGCCTCGCCCGGCTCCAGATAGACCTGCACCCCGTGGCGTTCGGCGATCTGGTTCAGGAAGCCGACCAGGGCGTCGGTCTGGTAGTCGGCGCGGGTCACGTGGTGGCCGCCGCCGAGGTTCAGCCACTTCACCCCGCCCAGCAGCGGGGCCAGCTTCGGCTCCACCGCCGCCCAGATGCGGGCCAGGGGCTCGAAATCCTGTTCGCACAGGGCGTGGATATGCAGGCCGTCGACGCCCTGCATATGCTCGGGCTTCAGCTGCGACACGGGGAAGCCCAGACGCGAGCAGGGCTGGGCCGGGTCGTACTTGGCGACCTCGCCCTCGGAATGTTCGGGGTTCAGCCTCAGGCCGATCTCGAAGACCTCGCCCTCGGCCCGCGCCTTGGCGATCAGGTCGGCGAAGCGCGTGACCTGATCCGGCGAGTTGAAGATGACGTGGTCGGACAGGCGCAGGATCTCAGGCAGATCCTCGGCCTTGTAGGCGGGCGAATAGGTGGTCAGTTCGCCCTTGTAGAACTGACGCGCCAGCCGCGCCTCCCACAGACCGGAGGCGCAGACGCCGTCGAGGTATTCCCCGACGACGTCCGCCAGCGACCACATGGAAAAGGCCTTGAGCGCCAGCAGGACCCGGGCATGGCCCCGGTCGCGCACGTCCTTCAGCACGGCCAGATTGCGCCGCACCGCGACCTCGTCCACCACGAAGGCGGGCGAGGCGACGCGGTTCAGATCAAAGTGAGCAAAGGCTCCGGGATCGCCGGCCTTGGTTTCCATGTCGTCTTTTTACTCAGGTCTCTAGAAGGCGAGCATTTTAGAACGCGAGAGGCGCGTCCAGCTCTTCCACGGTCCACGGCAGGCCATGCTTGTTCAGCATGTCCATGAAGGGATCGGGGTCCAGCTGCTCCATGTTGAAGACGCCCTCGCCCTTCCACGTGCCGGTCAGCATCATGGCCGCGCCGATCATGGCCGGAACGCCCGTGGTGTAGCTGACGGCCTGGTTGCCGGTTTCGGCATAGGCGGCTTCGTGGTCGCAGATGTTCTTGACGTAGAAGGTCTTCTGAACGCCGTCCTTCTCGCCGGTGGCGATGGTGCCGATGTTCGTCTTGCCCTTGGTGATCGGACCCAGCGACGAGGGTTCCGGCAGCAGGGCCTTCAGGAACTCGATCGGGATGATCTCGCGGCCCTGGAACATCATCGGCTCGATCGAGGTCATACCGATGTTTTCCAGCACTTCCAGGTGCTTCAGATAGCTGTCGCCGAAGGTCATCCAGAAGCGGATGCGTTTGATTTCCGGATAGAACTTGGCCAGCGACTCCAGTTCCTCATGGTACATGAGGTACATGTTCTTCTGACCCACGCCCTCGAAATCGAAGGCCTGCTTGTGGCTCAGGGCCGGGCCCTCGACCCACTGGCCGTTTTCCCAGTGACGCGAATTGGCGGTCACTTCACGCAGGTTGATTTCCGGGTTGAAGTTGGTGGCGAAGGGCAGACCCGTGTCGCCGCCGTTGCAGTCCAGGATGTCGAGCGTGTCGATCCGGTCCAGCAGGTGCTTCTTGGTATAGGTGGCGAAGACCGAGGTCACGCCGGGGTCGAAGCCCGAGCCCAGCAGCGCCATCAGGCCTGCTTCCTTGAACTTGTCCTGATAGGCCCACTGCCACTTGTATTCGAACTTGGCTTCATCCCGCGGCTCATAGTTGGCCGTGTCGAGGTAGTTGACGCCGGCGGCCAGGCAGGCGTCCATGATGGCCAGGTCCTGATAGGGAAGGGCCAGGTTGACCACGAGCGCCGGCTTGACCGACTGGATCAGGGCCGTGGTCGCGGCGACGTCGTCGGCGTCGATCTGGGCCGTGTCGATGGTCACGCCAAAGCGCGACTTCACGGATTCGGCGATGGCGTCGCACTTGGACTTCGTGCGGCTCGCCAGGGTGATATGCGAGAAGATGTCCGCATTCATCGCCATCTTGTGGACGGCGACAGAGCTGACGCCGCCTGCACCGATAACCAGCACCCTGCTCATGTGTGGCTTCTCCTAGAAGTCTGAAAGGCTTTGGCGACACCGCCGCCGCTATAAAGGGCGGGGCTCTTAACACGATGATGACAGGATCGCTAACGGTCGCGTGTCCCAGGGGTTGCGGCGGCGCCCCGCCCGAAGCGACCCCGCCTTGAATCCTAGCCCCTGAACCCGTCCTTGGCGGCGCGTCGTGCGGCGAAGTCGGCGGCGTCGGCGGCACGCAGGAAGGGGTTGAAACGGCGCTCGGCCGCGACCGTCGTCGGCACGGTCGGCTGGCCGCGTTCGCGGGCGGCGAAGACGGCCTCGGCGTGGGCCTGCATCTCCGGCCGGTCGTCCAGGCTGAGCGCGAAGCGGGCGTTGGACGCCGTGTATTCGTGGGCGCAATAAAGCGTGGTGGTTTCCGGCCAGGCGGCGATGCGGTTCAGGCTGTCCCACATCTGTTCCGGCGAGCCTTCGAACAGACGGCCGCAGCCCAGGGCGAAGATGACGTCGCCGACGAAGGCCAGATCGTCCTCGACCGACCGATAGACCACGTGACCCAGGGTGTGTCCCGGCGCAGCCGTGACCTCGAAAACCGTCTCGCCCAGACGCACCAGGTCGCCGTCGACCACCACGCGGTCCAGCGGCGCGGCGCGGCGGACCTCTTCCGGGCCGACGATCTCGCAGCCGGTCTCGGCCTTCAGCCGTTCGTTGCCGCCGGTGTGGTCGGGGTGCCAGTGGGTGTTGAGGATCAGGTCCAGCCGCCCCCAGCCAGAGGCCTCGATCTCGGCCAGGACGGCCTCGGCGTCCGGCGTGTCCACGGTCGCGACCATCCCGGTCGCCTCGTCGCGGATCAGGAAGCCGTAGTTGTCGGACAGGCAGGCGAACTGGCGCACGGTCAGGGTCATGGACGCATCCTAGCAGCGAGGGCCGTCCAGGGACTATAGTAGCAATAAGCAGCTCTGCTGCCCAAAGCCCGACCGGGCGTCGGCGATCGTTCGCCGCCCCCACGGAGCGATGAGCGCAGCGAATAGAGCGTGAGTGAGAAAAATGCGCCGCAGCATCGACGATCTTCGCACCTTCTACGGCGAGCCGACCGGGGCGCTGGCGCGGCGCATGCTGGCGCGGCGGTTGGAGGACGCCTGGGGCGAGGCCGAGGGCTGCGACGTCCTGGGCCTGGGTTACGCCACGCCCTGGCTGGACGGTTTCGTCGGGGCGCGGCGCGTCATCGCCGCCATGCCGGGCGGACAGGGCGCCGAGCAGTGGGCGACGGCGGGGCGCAACCGCACCCTGCTGGTGGACGAAAGACGTCTGCCCTTCGCGGCGGGCAGCTTTGACCGCATCCTTCTGGTTCACGCCCTGGAAGAGGCCGACGATCCCCTGGCCCTGCTGACCGAGGCGGTGCGGGCCCTGGCCCCCGCCGGTCGCATCATCCTGGCCACGGCGGCGCGCGGTGGAATGTGGGCGCGGGCCGAGACCACCCCCTTCGGCCACGGCCGCCCCTTTACGCGCGGCCAGCTGGAGCGGCTGGTGCGCGAGGTGGGGCTGGAGCCCTCGGCCTGGTCGCAGACCCTCTATGTCCCGCCGTGGCGGCCCCTGCTGCCGATGGCCGACGGGATCGAGCAGGTGGGCCGCTGGGTGTTTCCGGGAGCGGCGGGCCTGATCCTGCTGGAGGCTGCGCGGCAGTCCTACGCCCGCATCCGGCCGCAGGGTCTGGCGCAAACGGTGCTGGCGGGACGTCCCGCCCTGACCCCCTCCCCCGCCTCGCGCGACCATGGG